>JAUSEJ010000758.1 GCA_030650265.1 Dehalococcoidia bacterium
AAGATGAAGGATTCGGGCATTGAATGGCTGGGGGAGATACCGGAACACTGGGATGTGTGCAGACTTAAGTATCTTGGGAGAATTCGCTACGGCCTTGGTGAACCACCAGCAAAGAAGGACGAAGGATTACCGTTTATCCGGGCGACAGACATTTATCGCGGAAAGATCGATCCAGAAGCCATTCAGCATGTTGATCCCAATGATATACCTTGGTCGCGAGCATCTCAGCTTAAGGCGAGGGATATCTTGGTTGTCCGGAGTGGCGCCTATACAGGTGATTCAGCGATCATACCCGAACAATGGGCTGGTGCCATTGCAGGTTACGACCTTGTGTTGACGATTCAGAAGGCGAAACCGAAGTTCATCGCCTTCGCACTGCTCAGCAAATACATTCTCCAGGGGCAGATCTATTTGGCAAAGATGCGCGCAGCGCAGCCACACCTTAACGCGGAGGAACTCGGTGACTGCGCGTTTGTTCTTCCGCCAAGTTGGGAACAACATTCGGTTGCTAGGTATCTTGATAGAGAGACCAACAAGATCGATGGACTCATCGCAAAAGTGCAAGACAGCTCTGACCGTCTTCGTGAATATCGCTCAGCCCTCATTTCGGCTGCTGTTACAGGCAAGATCGACGTTCGACAGGAGGTAGTTGTGTGAAGGGAAACCGCCGGTCTATCCGTTTGCCGGGCTATGATTACTCGCGTGCCGGAGCGTATTTCATCACAGTTTGCGCGCAGAATCGGGAATGCCTGTTTGGGGAAATTGTTGACGGGGAAATGCGATTAAACGAGGCGGGGCAGATAGTTCAAGAATGTTGGCATGATATTCCTGCCCATTTTCCCTATGTCGAACTGGATGAATTCGTTGTCATGCCGAATCATGTCCATGGAATATTGTCGATCGTCGATGCCGTGGGGGCAAACACCGACGCAGGGGGCAACGCCGGCGTCGGTGCGAATACCGTTGTGGGGGCGAACACCGTTGTAGGGGCGAAAAATCTTTCGCCCCTACCGCTACCATCGACATTGTCATCACCACCGACGCTGCAACCGCATGGAACATCACGAACAATCGGGTCAATCATTCGTGGTCTCAAAATCGGCGTAACAAAATGGATGCGGCAGAACAACGTAATCTACGATGTTTGGCAACGCAATTATTATGAACACATTATCCGTGATGATGACGAATTAAGCCGGATCCGGTCATACGTCATTAACAACCCCGCCCGATGGGAATCAGACCGCGAGAATCCGGTTGTGGGGGCGATACATCCGGTCGTAGGGGCGAAAAACGCGGCCGCAGGGACGCATAACCCGGTTGTAGGGGCCAAAAATTTTTCGCCCCTACGGAAAATCAGGTAAGACCGTGAAACCTTATTCTGAGCAGGCCTTCGAAAGCGCCATCGAGCACCACCTGACAACGGTGGGTGGCTACGAAAAAGGCGACCGCGAGGCGTTCGACCAAACGCGCGGCCTGTTCCCGAACGACGTGATTGCCTTCATCCAAAATACCCAGCCCAAGGAATGGGAGTACCTCGCCAAAATTCAGAAAGACAAGGCGGCAGAGACCTTGCTGGACGACCTCTGTCGGGCGCTCAACTCTGAACATGAGGGATGCCTTTCGGTCCTGCGGCACGGGTTCAAGTGCTTCGGCAAGCTGTTTCGCGTGGCCTATTTTGCCCCGGCAAGCGGGCTCAACCCGGATACGCAGCGGCTCTACGCTCTTAATCGCCTCACCATTACCCGCCAGCTTCGCTATTCGACCAAGCACGGCAATACGCTCGACGTGACGCTATCCCTGAACGGCCTTCCTGTCGCCACCGTTGAACTCAAAAACGCGATGACCGGCCAGACCTGGCGGCACGCGGTCACGCAGTACACGAACGACCGCGACCCGGCAGACCTCATCTTCCAGTTCAAGAAGCGCACCCTCGTTCATTTCGCTGTGGACACCGACGAGGTCTACATGGTCACACGGCTCATGGGTCGCACCACTCATTTTTTGCCCTTCAACAAGGGAAAGGGCGGCGGCGCCGGTAACCCGGAGAATCCCGGCGGTTATAAGACCGCCTATTTGTGGGAAGAGGTGCTGGCGCGGCACAGTTTCCTGGACATACTCGCACGGTTCATTCACCTGCAGGTCGAAGAGAAGCAACTCGGCGGCAAGAAGATCAAGCGGGAAACAATGATCTTCCCGCGCTATCATCAGCTTGGCTGCGTTCGCTCCGTCGTGGCGGACGCTCGGGAACGGGGCACGGGAACTAACTATCTTGTCCAGCATTCGACAGGGAGCGGGAAGTCCAACTCCATCGGCTGGCTGGCCCATCGCCTCGCCAGCCTATATGGCAACAACGACCAGAAGGTATTTGACTCGGTCATCGTAATCACCGACCGTTTGGTCCTCGACCAGCAGCTTCAGAACACGATCTACCAGTTCGAGCATAAGCAAGGGGTGGTGCAGAAGATCGACCTGAACTCAACCCAGTTGGCTGAAGCCATCGGCTCGGGTGTGCCCATCGTCATCACCACGCTGCAGAAATTCCCCTTCGTGGCCGAGAAGATCGGCGACCTGCCCGAGCGCCGGTATGCCGTCATCATCGACGAGGCCCATAGCTCCCAGGGCGGCGAGGCGGCGACGGAACTCAAGGGTGTGCTTGCCGGCGCGGCCATTAAGGAAGAGGCGAGGGCGAAGGCCGAAGCAGAAGGGTTGCCCGACTACGAGGAGGAAATCCTCAAGACCATGGCCAAACGCGGCCATCAGCCCAACATCAGTTTCTTTGCATTCACTGCAACGCCCAAGTACAAGACTCTAGAGGTCTTCGGGACGCCGGGCGCGGACGGCAAGCCTCAGCCATTCCATCTATACAGTATGCGTCAGGCCATCGAAGAACACTTCATCCTCGACGTGCTGCAAAACTACACAACGTATAAAACCTATTACCGGCTGATTAAATCCATCGAAGACGATCCCAAGGTCGATAAACGCAAAGCGGGCAGCGCCCTGGCCCGGTTCATGAGCCTGCATCCCCACAACATTGCCCAGAAGACGGAGGTCATGGTCGAGCACTTCCGCCATTTCACCCTGCATAAGATTGGCGGCAGGGCTAAGGCAATGGTGGTTACCGCCAGCCGTCTTCACGCGGTGAGGTATAAGCAGGCGTTTGACAACTACATCGCTGATAAGGGCTATACCGGCATCAAGACGTTGGTCGCATTTTCGGGCATGGTGATCGACCCGGATGTACACGGCGTGGAATACACCGAAGTCGGGATGAACAAGGGTATCCGCGAGAAAGAACTTCCCGAACGCTTCGGCACCGAAGAGTATCAGGTGCTCATAGTCGCCGAGAAATACCAGACCGGGTTCGACCAGTCCCTGCTACATACTATGTACGTCGATAAGAAACTGGAGGGTCTCCATGCGGTGCAAACTCTTTCTCGCCTCAACCGCATGCACCCTGGCAAAGAAGATACCTTTGTCCTTGATTTTGTCAACGAAGCCGAGGACATCCTAAATGCGTTCCAACCGTACTATGAGCAAACGAACATCGGAGAGCGGGCGGAGGCCAGACAGCTTTATGAGCTTCAAGCCAGGCTTGACTCCTATCAAGTCTACTTCAAGGCCGAGGTCGAGGAGTTTTGCAGTGTCTTTTACCGACCCAAGCGTAATCAGACGGTCGCCGACCATGCCAGGATGAACGCCTGCATAGATCCGGCCGTGGGGCGCTTCATCGGGCTTGAAGAGGAGGTCCGGGAGGAGTTTCGTAAGACGCTGTTGGCCTTCCGGAACCTTTATTCGTTTCTGTCGCAGGTGATCCCATTTCAGGATTCGGATCTCGAGAAGCTATATTCCTATCTTCGCTTCTTGCTCCCGAAATTGCCGGGGAGTGACCGGGGACCGATCTATAACATTGGAGAGGACGTGGCGCTTAAGTTCTACCGGCTGCAGAAGATTAGCGAAGGGTCAATCATCATGGAACCTGGGGCAGGTTATGAAGTCTCAGGGCCCACCTCTGTTGGCACGGGGGTAGCGCAGGGAGAAGAGATCGAACTATCTAAACTGATCGATCTCCTCAACGAGCGCTTCGGTACGGAGTTCAAGCCCGGCGACCAGTTGTTCTTCGAATCGATTCGCGAGGATGCAGTGGCCGACAGCAACCTTAGACAAGCGGCGCTCGCCAATACGATGGAAAACTTCGGCTACGTCTTCCGTAAAGCGCTGGAGGGTCTCTTCATCGACCGCATGGATCAAAACGTAGAGATCACCGCCAAGTTCATGAACGAGGACCGGTTCCGAGAGGCAGTCAGCCAGCAACTCCTCCGAGAAGTCTACGAGCAGATCCGGCAAGATCAGGAACAGGTGCAAGGTACCGCCTAACTGAAGGTCCGACGCGGGAAGTCGCCCACTTTACCGCGGCGGTAGTTGTCTCGGATACCTGATGCATTGGTGGTTAGTTGCCGATCAGCCTTTAACAACTTGTGCTCCTGATAAACTCATGAGGCCAACTCCGAGAGCTAACGCTTTGCCCACGACTAGTAGCTGCTCAGCCCTTACAAATCGCGGCACGCGAGTTCCAGCAATCTTACAAGGACTCCATGTCATTTAGATTCGTGCCTGTTCGCATTATAGGCCAAGCAAGCGACGCTTGCAACAGTTCGTTTTGCGATCCAAATGCATGACTTGTTTGGATTCATCGAAGAAAGCAAATTGGGCGAGGCGTATTTGACGGAAAGACTGAGCGAAAACGATATACCCACAGATGCGCTGCCGAAGAGGTGTTATAATACATGGGAAGGGGGCAGCATGACTACTGTTACAGAGGGCTCTGGCCGTAATCCAGTCGAAGCAAAGGCGCGAATCCGAAAAAAGAATCAGATTACTATTCCGGCTGAGATAGTCGAGGAACTGGGATTGAAGACAGGCGATACGGTCGTGTTTACGGTTGGTGAAGGGAACCCGAAGTCTGTCAAGTTTCGATTGGTGCCGAGGAGTTTCTTCGGCCTGCTGACCGGCGTCTACGGCGATACCCATGAGGAGATCGAGGCTTACATCAAAGGGGAGCGCGAATCATGGGACTAAGGGTTAGGAAGGCGCCGACCCTAATCGACCTTCTTTGGTCTTGTTTCGAGGCCGTCTGAAACAATCAGAAGATGGCCTGGAGGAATCCGCCGGCGAAGACCATCGCCCATCGCCAACCTTTGCCAAAGGCAGCTAGCGCGGCGGTGGTGGAATATGATGACCACAGGCCAGCACAAGGCAGACCCGCTCCGCAGCCGTGTCAGCCGGGTCTTGAACACCCGCCGGCGACAGGTCGAGGGCTAACGCCCCCGGAGTCCGATCCGACATTTCGGGCTCGTTCAGCGCGTCCGGTAGGTAGTACAGGCGCTCAGAACCGGTAACCTCGTATTCCCATATCCCTCGGAAACGTCCACCTTTCAACGGGAAAACGCGCCGCTGAATCCGCCGGTACGGATCATCGGTCAAGTGATCGTAGCAGGCCTGAACGGCTCTTGGGATGCGATTCGCCATAGCAGCCCAGTGTTTCTCAACGCGAGCGCTTAATGCTCGCAGTTTATAGTTTCCAGCAGCTAATGGATTTGGTGGGATCAGCAGAGGAAATCCAGAATGCCTATCCACCCTTGCGATCCAGTCGCTTGCTCATGGCAATGTCGAGACGCTCGCGCAATTCCTCGATGGATAAGTGGCTGACCTCGTCTCCAGTTGCCGCTCCTCGAAAATTGGCTGCTCCCTCTAGAAGTTCTCTGTTGGTGAGTGCCCTGGCGCTCTCCCGCCACTCGTAGAGCACCGTTTCGGCAAGGTCCCATGCCGCCTCTTTGGACAGCGCCTGCTTCACAGCCGCGGCATATTCGCCTATGAACTCGAGAATGTCATCCCGCGTAAAGACCTCCAGCCATTCCCAACCGAAGCCCGGTCGCCAACGTCCGTCATTGGACCGCAAAAAGCCAGTCAGAAGGTTCACCAGTGTTTCCGACGCGCTAGCAGCCGCCCCCAAGGCGGCAACCTTCTCCCGGTCCAGCAACGCGAGGTCGCCCTCTGGTCGATGAATGGTCACCGGCTTTCGCAGAGCGCCTTGTGTGATCTCCTTGACGTGGCGCGCCAATTCGGTTGGCGTCACCACCCTATCGCCAAACATAGTCCCTAACATTTCGCCGACCATTGCTTTGCCCCCATTTGCTTGTTTCTAATCATTGATTTCAATGTATCTCTATATGTATCATAGCACACACTATAACACGTATTCAACTCTGGTCTTTAGAGAAACGATGATGGATAGAAGGGGGAGTCGCGATCTAGCCGCCGGTCATCATGGCCAGTAGCTGGGGGACCATGGGGCCGAGGATGACGATGTATATTGTGGGCAGCATGAAGAAGGCCATGGGAATCAACATCTTGATCGGGGCCTCGTGGGCCAGCTTCTCCGCCCTCTGCCTTCTCTTCATTCGCATCTGCTCCGCCTGGATGTTGAGGATGCGGGCGATGCTGACCCCGAGTTGATCGGCCTGAATGATCGCCGCGATGAAGCTGGTCACGTCCTGCACGTCGCAGCGAAGCGCCATAGCTCGCAGGGCTTCCCGCCGCTGCTTGCCTATCCTCACTTCGATGATCACCCGATCGAACTCCTCCGTGAGGGCGTTGTCCCACTTTTCCGCCACCTTCTGCATGGCAGCGTCGAACCCCAGCCCGGCCTCCACGCTTATGGTCAACAGGTCCAGACAATCGGGCAAAGCAAGCTGAATTTCCTTGTGTCTCGCCGTTATCTTCGACTTAAGCCAAAAGTTTGGCAGGTAGAACCCGGGAAGAGCGCAGATCAGCGGGAGGAGAATCAGGTAGAGCAGAGGCCCGTTTGCTGCCACCATCAGGAGTAAGGCAATGATGGCGATTGCCAGTGCGGCCAGTCCTTTCACGCCCAAGAAATCGTTGACGTGAAAATCGTTCGGGTTCCCGGCTAGCATGAGATCCCGCCGGAGCTGCTCGATGGTGCTCTGAGGCGTTCTTCTGGAGATGAATGCGGATAGATTCTTGACAATGGGCCGCACCACCCGTTCGTACAGCGGCTGCTGCAACTCGATCTCCTCCAGGGTACGGGGGCGCACCGCATAGGTTGTCAGACGAGTTTGGACGACGTCGGCCTTCTTCGGCATAGCCAGTCCAGCAAAGAACAGTAGTAAGGCCGCCATAACAAGCAAGGCAACGAGAGCAGGCAGAAACATTTGACCTCCGGGTTACACTTTGATATCCACGATCTTTCTGATGACCATATAGCCGATGATTATGAGCACAAGCCCGCCGATCGGCATGCAAAGGTAGATGCCGCGAAACATCGGCGTCATGTAGCCCGGGTTGAGCAGAAACAGGATGAGGGTCAGAAGGACTGGCAGAGCGGCGACGATGTAGCCCGCGTACTGCTGCTGGGCAGTTAGTGTCTCAACTTCTCCTTTTATCCGGACGCGCTCACGAATTGTGTGGCCGATGGTTTCGAGAATCTGCGACAAATTCCCGCCCACCTCGTGCTGAACGTTGATGGCCGTCACCATCAGGTCCAGGTCCTCGCTGCTGATTCGCCGCACGAGGTTGGCCAGCGCTTCTTCCGGAGACAGGCCCAAAGCCACTTCTCGCACAACCCGCCTGAACTCCTCGGAAGCGGGTTCCGGCGACTCTTTGGCCACCATGTCCATGGATTGGAAGAGGCTGAAGCCGCTTCGGAGCGAGTTCGCCAGGAGGCTGATCGTGTCCCCCAACTGATCGTTGAAGGCTTTCAATCGAGCTTTCTGCCGCCGGCGGACAAAAAAGCGAGGGGAAAAAAAGCCGGCGACTATTCCCACGATGCCGAAAAGCAGTCCCCCTCCCACATAGCCAACTATGGCGCCGAGTAGGGTGGTAAGGGCGTTGAGCACCAGGTACTCCGCCACGGTCAACTTCAAGTTGGCTCGCGCTAACTCGCGCGCGATGTTTTGGGCAAAGTTCTGCGTGGAAATCGCCCTGTCCAGCTTTGCCCCAATGACCGATTCCTTCTCACTCTTTACCTGCCGAATGGCGCCCTTGCCCCGACCGGCAAACTGGCCAAGCCGATCACTAATCTCGGGCCCTTCAGTTATCGCCCGGTTGATCCCGACAAAGAAGGCAACAACGCCCGCCATGACGGCAACTGAAACCAAAACTGACACCAGCATTAGGCTTCCCCTCCGGACCGGTGAAGGCGATTCGACCCTACCATGCCTTCATGTCAACCCCAAAGACGCTCGGTGGCAAGAATATGTCTGCCTCTTCTAGTCTCTTCGTGAACTTTGGCC
>JAUSEJ010000760.1 GCA_030650265.1 Dehalococcoidia bacterium
GATCTACTCGGGCTCCGCAAACTGCGTAGTAGCCTTCCGGGCTCAGGCCGAAGGACAGTTCGGCCGTTTTGGCCAGTCTCGCGGGTCCTCCCTTGTTTCCGGAGGGATGGCTCATGTCAATCCCTATGGATTGATGACGGCTGCCCAAACCTTCGCCTTACAGGTTCGCCGGCATATGCACCTCTACGGCACAACGAGCCGGCAATTGGGTGCGGTGGCAGTAGCCTGCCGCAAACATGCGCAATACAATCCACGAGCGATAATGTATGGTAAGACGATGACTATCGAAGACCATCAGAGATCGCGCATGATCGCGGACCCCCTACGTCTCTATGATTGCTGTCTTGAGACTGACGGTGCCGCCGCCGCCGTCATTACTTCGGCTGAGCGCGCCAGACTTTGTAGGCATCGCCCGGTATACATTATGGGGGTGTCTCAGGGAGGCGGATCGAAGCAAGGGGCCTTTAGGATTGGGAAGCCCAATTACGACACGGCGAACTTTGAGGAAGTGGCCAGAGACCTGTGGGAAAGGGCGGGAGTAACGCCGAAGGACATAGACGTGGCCCAGATCTATGAGAACTTCACCGGGATGGTCATCATGTCAATCGAAAACCACGGTTTCTGCCGGAAAGGCGAAGGGGGTCCGTTTGTAGAGGGTGGTCGGATCGAGTGGCCCAAGGGAGGGTTGCCGATTAACACCAGTGGGGGCGGACTGTCAGAGGCCTATGTTCACGGTTTCAATCTAATCACCGAGGCTGTTCGCCAGATGCGAGGAACATCGACTTGCCAGGTGAAAGACGCCGAGATCTGCCTGGTTGCCAGCGCTCCCGGCGTATCTCCGGTTAGCGACATGATATTGAGGAGATAGATGAACTTGCCTCACGTAGAACCTTAGCTAGATTACCTCTTCCTCTGCCAGATCGGCGATCTCTTCCCAAGAATACCCTAGAATCTCCGTGAGAACGTCGGCAGTGTGCTCCCCAAATCCGGGGGCCGGGGAGTGGATACTAGCT
>JAUSEJ010000763.1 GCA_030650265.1 Dehalococcoidia bacterium
GGGTTAAGCGCGGCATCCTTGTTGTTCCGCTTCCAGCCGTTGGCGCGCCATCGCCTGGCCCAGCCCTCGTCAAACGCCCTGACCAGGTACTGTGAGTCTGAATAGAGAGTAACGCTACACGACCCTTTCAAAGACTCCAGGCCGACGATCGCGGCGAGTATCTCCATCCGGTTGTTGGTGGTGCGGCGGTAGCCTCCGGACAGTTCCTTGCGCTCGCTTCCCTGGTGCAGCACCACGCCGTAGCCCCCCGGCCCAGGGTTGCCGATGCACGCGCCGTCTGTGTAAATGGTGACCTGTTTCGCCTCAAGTTCAGTCATGGGCAGAATCGCCGACGCCAGTCCTCCCGTCACACCATCTTCTCGAAGTCGCTTTTCGCTGCCCCGCACACGGGACATTGCCACGTGTCCGGTATGTTCTCAAACGGCGTGCCTGCGACTATGCCGCCATCCGGATCGCCGATTGCGGGGTCGTAGATCCATCCGCAGACCGAGCATTTGTACCTGACGGTCGGGACTTTCTCTTTCTTCTCCGGAACATAGCTGGGAGCCGTCTTGGGGGTCGTGCCCCGCTTGACCTGGTGGTAATACTCGTAGGTCATGCCTGGTTTCTCGTTAAGCACGTCCCCGCCGACTACTTCGCCGACGAAAATCGTGTGGGTGCCTACGTCCATCTCATTGGTCACCCTGGCCTCCAGGAATGACGTGGTGTTGTCCAGGACCAACGGCGCGCCGGTCTGTCCCGGTTTGTGGTTGATCCCGGCCAGCTTGTCAGTGTCCCGTCCTGACTTGAAGCCGAATTGCCCGATGAAGGAAAGTGGGGCGTCCTGGCTGATTACGGAAACAGCGAATACGCGGCTGTCCTGGATGAACTCCCAGGTCAGGTTCTTCTTGTTTATGCTCACCGCGAGCGTTGGCGGCTCGGAGGTGATTTGAAACACGGTGTTGGCGATCTGGCCGTTCAGTAGGTCTCCCTTTTTCGAAGTAACCACGTACAGGCCATAGCCAAGTTTGAACAGAGCCTTGGGATTCATGGTTCGCCTCCTTATCTCCGACTGGGTTACCAGGGGGCCGTTCTTTCAGGCCTCCAAATCGGCTGCTATATATATATTACAGCACCTTTCGCAACCATGAGCCCACTTGAGGCTTCAACGAACTAGAAATAGTCAGCCATGAGGCGGTCCACCCATTCCGGCACCTGAGCTTCAGGTCGAGAGTCATATTGAGGATAGTACGGTTTGACATCCAGAACCGGGGTGCCGTCTATCGCATCCAGGCCGCGGACAATCAATTCATGGCCGCTTACACGGACGATCGAAACCGCCGTAATCGCTATCTGGTTCGGTCGATGCCTGGACCGCTGGGCGAATAGCCCTATTTCCGGCATATCTTCGCGACCCTGGGGCCTTCTTTTCAGCTCCGTTGGCGGGGGCGCCTGATGCATGTAGTAGGTGATGAGGGCATGGGAAAAATCGCCCAGTCCGTCCAGGCACGGCGCAAGTTTTTCGTTCAGGACTATCCTCGACTCGACATCCGCCCAGCCATGATCAACCGGGGATGTCACGCTGTTTCGCACGAACCCGATGACTTCAAGGGCCAGGAATTTCATGGCTGTCCCTCCGATATCTTTTGACAAGGTTGTTGTGGCCCCAGAAAGGCGGCCATTCCTTTTCTGGGCCGTTTCCCGTTAGGAACTAGCATACCAGAAACATGGAACCATCATAAATGGATGCCTGGTCAAATGATTGACCGCTCAATCGGCGTGAAGGGACCCCGATTGGACATGATAGAATAGCGCCATGAAGAAGCGCGCTCAGATCATTGCCATTCTTGCCAGCAATAAGCCGGACATCATGCAGCGATTCAACGTGAAAAGAATCGGGCTTTTCGGCTCGTACGCTCGTAATGAGCAGGGCACGGCGAGCGATGTGGACATTCTTGTGGACTTCGACCCGTCGATAGGGTGGGACTTCGTCGCGTTGGCTGAGGCGACCGAACGCCTGTTGGGCCTTCCGGTGCACATCGTATCCCGGAGAGCCATCAGTCCCTACCACATGAAGGGAATCAGGCGGGACCTGGTCTATGTCTAAAAGGACGAACCGACTTCTGCTGGAAGACATCCTCGCGACTGTTTCGAAGATAGAGCTGTATGTTTTCGGTATCGACAAGGCGCATTTCCTCAAGGACGGTACAACGGTGGACGCGGTGACCCGCCATCTGCAGATCATTGGTGAGGCGGCAGGCCGTTTGCCAGTGGAGTTCACCGATGGCCATCCGGAGATCGAATGGCGGAATATCGCCGGCCTGCGGAACAGAATCGTTCACGAGTACTTTGGTGTCGACAGCGAACTGGTCTGGGAAATAGTGCGCACCAATCTGCCCGAGCTCAAGAAAAGTCTCGAAGGCCTGCTCGATTAGACGGCCGCCCCGCCACGCTTGCCATTGCCCCGTGTGATTTGCACCTAGCCAAAATAAACCCTTGGCTGTTCTCTGTCCTGGCCTGCCATTGCACAAACATGGGCATGTCTGCCCTTCCATGCGTACGTTGCAGCAGCCGGCTTGACGGTGAACACAAAATCCTTGAGA
>JAUSEJ010000772.1 GCA_030650265.1 Dehalococcoidia bacterium
GAAAGGCGGAAACGCCAAGGCACAGACGACAGCGAGTCCCGAGGGGTTAGCCTGCCACTCTAGTGGCAGGGGGCCCGTCCAAGATGGTGCATCCAAGTCAAGCCATGGATTGTACGTCCGGGGCAGGTGACGGATAGTAAGTCCGAGTCCAGCGACATCTTGTGCGTTTTGCCGCGGCGATGCTATTCGTGTCCCGCCGACTGAAGTCGGCGGCTAATTGGGTCGACAAAATAGAACTGGTAACGTCCGCCCTCGATCCTTCTGAGAAGGTCGGGAGCGGACGTTTTCTGTTCAAAGTTGCCTCCCCCTTCCGGCAGGTGCTATAATCTCTCCGTACCCGCTTACCCGTATTCCGCGGGCTGGTAGGCTTCGGGAGGAGGACGCCATCGAGGATCAACGTCTGCGAGCTTTGTTGGAAGGTCTCAGCGCCGGCAGCGTCGGCGTCGAGGAGGCACTGGCGAGCCTCAGAAAATTGCCTTACGAAGATCTTGGCTTCGCCAAGATAGATCATCATCGTACCCTGCGAAGAGGTTTTCCAGAGGTGATCTTCGGCCAGGGCAAGACCATAGGCCAGGTGGTGGCGATCGTCGAGCAGATGGTGAAGCATTCAGACAAGGTGCTGGTGACCAGAGTTGGCAAGGATTGCTTCGACGCCGTAGTCGCACGCGTGCCGGATTCAAGGTACAATGAATTGGCTAGGACCATTACCGTCAATAGGACCGTCGATGAGAAACTGCAGCCGGGGATCGCCGTGGTTAGCGCCGGCACGGCCGATCTTCCGGTGGCCGAGGAGGCGGTGGTGACCGCCGAGTTAATGGGCAACGCGGTGGAGCGGCTCTTCGACGTGGGTGTGGCCGGGATTCACCGTCTTCTCAATCATTTCGACCAATTGCAAGAGGCGCGCGTGGTGGTGGCTGTGGCTGGCATGGAGGGAGCGCTGCCCAGCGTAATCGGGGGACTGGTCTCGGCGCCGGTTATTGCCGTACCAACCAGCGTAGGGTATGGGGCCAACTTTGGTGGGCTGGCGGCCCTGCTAGCCATGCTCAGCAGTTGCTCGGCCGGTGTGGCCGTGGTGAACATCGACAATGGCTTCGGCGCCGGATACCTTGCCGCGATGATAAACAGGGAAAGCCGTAGGGATAGAGAGGTCTAAATGGAAGAGAAGCTGGCCAGTCTTAAAGGGATTTTGCGGGAGATGGGCTCGGTTGTGGTGGCTTACTCCGGGGGCGTGGACAGCAGTCTTCTCGCCGCCGTTGCCCACAAGGTCCTCGTTGATAAGGCCGTCGCTGTGGTGGCCGCGTCGCCGACCTACCCCCAGTCCGAGGTGGACGCCGCTCAAGACCTGTCGAGTCAGTTGGGCATTCGTTGCCTTGTGATCGAGACCCACGAGCTGGAGGATCCCGATTTCGCCGCCAATAGTCCCCATCGTTGCTACCACTGCAAATCAGAGCTGTTTGGTCGTCTGAGAGAGATTGCGGACAAAGAGGGGATGGCCTATGTCGTCGATGGGTCCAACTTCGACGATTTGGGCGATTTTCGGCCCGGACGGCAGGCGGCAAGCCAGCTTGGCGTGAGAAGTCCCCTGTGTGAGGCGGGGCTGACCAAAGAGGAGATTCGCGCTCTTTCGCGCCAGATGGGGCTGCCAACCTGGGATAAACCATCCCTCGCCTGTCTATCCTCCCGGTTTCCCTACGGAACGCCGATTACGATCGACGTGCTAATTCGGATCGCCGCAGCGGAGGACTACCTTCGTAGCCTCGGCTTCGGGCAACTGCGAGTTCGTCACCACGACACTATTGCGCGCATTGAGGTGTCGCCAGAAAGCATACCGCAGTTTCTGGACCCGGCCAGGCGTGCTGGCATTGTGGAGAAGTTCAAGGCGATCGGCTATTCCTACGTTACTCTCGATCTGGCGGGCTATCGTACTGGCAGCATGAACGAGGTCCTAACCGCCGGGCAGAAGTCTCAGTGACCAGGCATGGTATGGTATCTGCTTATTTCGACTGTTTCGCCGGGGCAAGTGGCGACATGATTCTGGGGGCTCTGGTGGACGCCGGTCTGTCTCTCGATACCCTGACCGCCGAACTGGCAAAGCTGCGTCTAGCCGGCTATGAGTTGACCGCGACAAGGGACAAGCGAGGCGCCATAAGTGGCACCAGGGTTGTCGTGAAGCTGATCGGTGAGGGGTCGGCCTCCCCCCATCGTCAGTTGCAGGATATTCTGACCATTATCGAGCAGAGCGACCTGTCGACATCAGTTAAGGAGCGCTCAGCCTCCATCTTTCGACGCCTGGCGGCGGCCGAGGCCAGGGTACACGGCGTTCCCGTCGAGGAGGTCCATTTCCACGAGGTGGGCGCGGTGGACGCTATTGTGGACATTGTTGGCAGCGTCGCTGGCCTCGCGGCGCTGGGGGTGACATCGGTGTACTGCTCCGCCCTCCCGAGTGGTGGAGGAATTCTCCAGTGGAAGGACAGCGCTCACGGCTCTTTGCCTGTACCGGCGCCGGCCACACTCGAGTTAATCGCTTCGGCAAAAGCCCCTCTGGCACCCAGTCCCAATGAGGAGGCGGCTCGCTATGAACTTGTGACGCCCACCGGCGCAGCCATCCTGACCACGCTAGCCACTTTTGTGCTGCCTAAGATGAAGGTGCAGGCCGTTGGCTATGGGATAGGAACAAGAGTCCTAACGACTTTGCCCAACGCTCTTCGGGTCTGGCTGGGCGAGACAGAGGAGCATTCAGAACAGGGAGACCTCCTTCTCCTTGAGACCAACATAGATGATATGAATCCGGAGCTTCTCGGTTACACCCTCGATCGTCTTCTGTCGGCGGGCGCCAAAGATGTGTGGTTTACGGCGATCCAGATGAAGAAGAACAGGCCAGCCACCATGGTCAGCGTGTTGATCACGCGGGACCTCGAGCCGGCCATCGTGAAGATCCTTTTGCGTGAGACCACAACGCTGGGCGTTCGGGCCCAGGCCATTCAGCGCCACGAGGCGGATCGTGAGGTGTTCCGGTTCGTTTCGAGTCTGGGCGAGGCAGCAGTCAAAGTGAAGCGGTCGGGACACGATCTTATCGGCCTTTCTCCCGAGTTCGAGATGTGCAAACTGCTCGCGGCCGCGCACAGTCTACCTTTGCAAGAGGTCTATCGGCGGGTAGAGGCAGAGGCGCGGGCAGCATTGAAGGTGTAGGGGTTACGGGGAGCGTCCCGTTGCCATGGCGCCAACAAAGCTAGAAGATAGCACCAGGAGTATATTTCACGTGCAAATAGTCAAGGCAGATAGAAGTTTGTGGCGGGGCATTCCGGGGCGTTGGTCCGCCATCATCATGGCGGTTGTCGCCGGCGCCTTCGCCATCTCGACTGGGTTGATCGCGGGAGTTGTAGCCTACCTTCTCCTTGGTCTGGTTCGCTGGCAGTTCAAGTGGTTTCCCGAGCGCCCGGCCTGGGGTTTCCTGACGTTGGTTCTCGTTCCCGTAAGCCGGATCGCCTTTTGGCTCAGTCTGGCCTTTCTTCTGTTTGGCTTCTGGCGGCAAGGACTCTTTCCTGTTCTAGGGCTGCCGCTGTTCTTCGGCTGGCGGCTGGCCATCATGCTGATCGAGCGAAACAAGTTCTCCTTTCTTTGATCATCTCTTTGACTGCATACGCAATCCAATTGTCGAGTCGGCGATTGAATATCGCCTGAACGCTGTTCGAGATTGCTTCGTACCCTGCGGTGCTCTGCCATTTGGCCCTGTTGCAGGGAAAACAAGCGGCTGCTAGCTTTCGGACTAGCTAGCTCCTCTTGCCCTTTCTCTCCTCCTCGACCTTGCTAAATCCGAATCTCACCTGCGTCCAGGCTTGATTCACTACCTCGAACTCGCTATCCATCGCCGGCTGTCCGCTGTAGCGGGCTTTGACGTAGGCCTCGGTGATAACCAGCAGATCCTCACGTTCACGAGGCAGGGCCGCCTCGACCACTCGCAAGTACTCGTACGGCGTCTGGTCCAGACCTTTGGCATAACCGAGGCGGCTGGCATAGGAAAGCAGGTTGTGATAGATCTGTCGAATTGAGACAGAGATGTGGTACTGCGGGTCCGTTCGATAGTAGTATGGCATGATTGCGGCTGCTGTCTTCTTTCGCTGGATGGCAACACGACGCCAAAGCGAACGAAGCAAGGCCTTCAGGTCGGCCAGAAAAGTTTGCCACGACCACAAGGACTCTCGCGTCTCCTCCACGTCGTTCTTGTCTACTCGTTGAAGGCGGTTGATGGCCATGACGAACACGTAGACGACCAGAGCGATAATGGCGACCAAAAGGAGCCACTCGGTGGCCTGGATTATCCACGGCGGAATAACCGCCTCTGCTGTCTTCTTCAGCGTTTCCGGGTCGTTGGTGACCTCGGCGGCGCCGGGATCAAGGGGCTGGGGGACTAAGTGGAAAAGATACTGGACAAACTTAATGAAGTAGATTATGTATTGGAGGAAATAGCCAAAGAGCAGGAAGAAGAGATAGACAGGAATCATTGCCAGTTCGAAAAAGCGAAGCAGAAACTCTAGTAGCCTGGAGGCCAGGTCAAAAGAGAAGATACTGGTCACGAGAAAGCCTATCAGTACGATGGCCACGATTGAGGCAACCGCCACCAGCAACCAGTCGCGGCTGAACCCAAGTCTCTTGCCCTGTCTCAGCCTGGCCTCCTCGCGCGCCGCCTCAAGCCTGGAGAGAGAAAGGGCCAGCAGGCTGAAAAAGAAGAAAGTCAGTACGGAAGGTATAGCCTGTTGCTGAATCAACCGGAGTTCCTCGCCCCTGATGGAGACCGCGGAGAAGATCAGGAGTACGGCGAGCATCACAATGCCGACCTGAAAGGCTTTCAAGATGTCGCTGAATTCGATGCTTCGACGACCGAGACTGATGCCGCGCCACCAGAGATAAGCGCCCAGGAGCAAGCCGGTAAGCTGAGGGGGAATGCCCTTGAAGATGGCGCCGAGCGACCAGCCCAAATCGGTCAGCCAGAGAGAATCGAAGGCGGGATAGTCGCCGTAGTACTCCCATTTTAGAAAGAGCAGTATGGCCACCACGCCCGCGCTGCCAATCGCCATTTGAGCTCTCCTGCCAGCCCACTTATGCCTGAGGAGTGTTCTGGTGAGATGGGTAGACACGATCAGGACGGCGGCCATGGCCAGTGGCGACAGGACCGGACCCTGGTAAGTGAAAAACGGCCAACTACTGACCCACAGCATCCACGAGCTTAACCAGCAGGTCATCATGATGGCGAAGGAGAGAGGTAGGACAGCTTCCTTAAGCCAATTGTAGTTCTTTGAGGCCATGCCACACCTCCTCTCCGCCGACACAGTAAACCTTTAGCCAATCCAGATTGCCCGCCGGGGCAACATCGGCGGTCAAGATGAGGGCTACCCGGTGCCCGGCCTTCTTGAGCCGCAACAACTCGGCCAGCATATCCTCTGTTGCCAGAGGCGTTACCACGGCGATAGTGGCGCCCCAAGGCAGGTTCTTGCTTTCCCTGTATAGTAAGGCTTCTATGGAACTACTGGCGATAGAAGTTACTTTGGCCAGAGCTTCCAATACCCGTGTTAGCTGCTCCGGATCCTGGCTGGGCATGATTCTTATGGGCTGGTCGGAATTGACTTGATTGCCGTTGACGATGAGACCGACCCTATACCCCTCTTCAATGCCGTAGTTCACCAGTGAAGCGGCAGTGGTTATGGCGAGTTCGAGGAGAATAGGTTGGGTCCCCTGCCAGGCGAACCTGAAGGTGGTCAGATTGAGAAAGACAATGAGGTCGATCGTCGTGGTGGACTCATATAACTTAACCTGAAGTTCCTGAGTGCGGGCGCTGGCTTTCCAGTGAATCTTGCGCAGGCTATCGCCATAGGCATATTGACGCACTCCCGCCAGCCGGGACGGGTCCTCGAAGATATGCTGGCGGGTCCTAAGTTCACCAAAAGGTTGTTTGGAGGGAATGTTTAGCTCGGAGATGGGCACTACCTTAGGATAGACCAGCAAGTAGTCAACGTGGGGAAGGACCTTATCTTTGAGGAAGAAGCCGAAAATGTCGCCGGATTGCAGGCGGACAGGTCCAAACTGATGGTAGCCACGGACGTTGCAGAGCAGGCGATAGCGACGGGTAACGCGCTCATACCAGCGAAGGGAAATAAGATGTTGGAGAAAGGCGCGATTGTCGAGGAAATGGGGGGAATAGACGTGGCCGACCAGGGTAACCGCTGCGGGGAAATCATCCTCAACGTCAAGCCAGGCAAGCGGCAGCAGCTTTCGATTGGAAATGCGAATTCGGAGGTCGACCTCTTCGCCGAAGAAGACCCGCTGTTCGCCGAATTCTCGCTCGTATTCAATACTGGTCAGACACAAACGCTGCCATAGCCGCGCCACTGCATAGGATAGGAGGACAAGCAGCGCCACGGCCAATAGAGCAACCTGGCGGGTTAGAGTGCTGACGAGGAGTAGGACAAAGAAGATCGTCAGCAGGCTTCGACCAAACATGTGTCTACCTCAGGCCGAAGTCCCGGTTGACGCTTCTTCTACGGGAACCTCCACTGATTGAATAATCTCCGCCATGATTTGGTCGATGCCGTGGCCCCTAAGGCGGGTATGAGAGCTAGCAATCAAACGATGGGTTAGGACAAAAGGCGCCAGATGTTTGACATCGTCGGGAATGACGTAGGCTCGGCATCGCACGGCGGATAGGGCCTGTGTGGCTCTGTACAGGGCCAGGGTTGCCCTCGGGCTGGCCCCCAGTTCAATAGACGGATGGCTCCGGGAGGCTCTCACGATGCGCACGATGTAGTCTTCGACCGACGGGTCGACGTATATGTGGCGGACCAGGCGCTGCAGGTCGAGGAGATCTTCGGCGGAGACGGCTGGCGCCAGTTCGTCCAGTGGATTGCTTTCTTTGAATCGGGAGAGAATAACATGCTCATCTGCTTCCGAGGGATAGCCGAGTCTGATTCGCAGGAGGAAGCGGTCTAACTGGGCCTCGGGCAGGGGAAACGTGCCCTCGAGTTCGATCGGGTTCTGTGTGGCCATGACAAGAAACGGTCGCGGCAGTGGTTTGGTCTCTCCCTCGACCGTTATCTGTCTTTCTTCCATGCACTCCAGGAGGGCCGATTGGGTGCGGGGGGTAGCCCGATTGATCTCGTCGGCGAGGACAATCTGGCTCAGTACGGGACCCGGACGGTACTCGAATTCCCCGGATTTCTGGTTGTACATACTGATCCCCGTGATGTCCGAGGGTAGGAGGTCTGGCGTGAACTGGATGCGGCGGAAAGTGCAGCCGACAGAGCGGGCAATGGACTTGGCCAGCATCGTCTTGCCGATGCCTGGCACATCCTCGATTAGAACATGCCCTTCGCAGAGCAGGGCGACGAGCGCCAACTCGACGGCATCGCTCTTGCCGACGATTACCTTCTCGATGCTGTCCCTGATCAGGGCAGCTACCTGGCTAATGCGTCCGGCGTCATCTGCCATTGTGTACTCCTATTGATTTGTGACAGGCGCTGCGATGACGCGAGTATAGACCAAACGGCAAGGGGCGTCAAAGAGACCCCGTCGTTAACTAACCCTCGGGCGTCATGACAACAGTACAACGGACAATTTGCTCGGTGCGTTCTCCGGCAATATGGCGGACGCAAACGTCAACGCTCCCTATCGTGCGCTTTCCCGATTCAGATGGAGTCTGCTTGCGGGCATCACAATTGCCGGGCGCCATTTGTTCTTGTGGGTTTGCGCCTCTGAAAGACGTAATGCAGGGTAGCAGGTGAGTTGGAATAGAGGGGACGATAGAAACAGCCCTTCTGTCAGATAGAAGGACTGTTTCTACTGTTTCTCAGCGGCCACCCCGACGTCTGCGTTTGGCAGACTTGCGCTCTGCAGCCCGAGCCTTATCGCGATTGGATACAAAATGCCGTCTCGATCGGGCCTCTTTGAGGATGCCTTCGCGCTGAATCACCTTGGTAAACCTTGCCAATAGGCCTTCTTGGGTCTCCCCATCTCGCAGGGTTACTTGCACAATGAATACTTACCCTTCCCTTCTGGATGTTACCTCGGGCAATAACGGCTGCGCTTCAAAGAGGGGCGTACCTAGACTGAAGGACGCCCTTCGCTACCTTGCCGCAGGGTTATGACCGGGACTTATTATGGCGCTTGCTATTGAAGTTGCGGTAGAATACCGGTCGGTTCTCTTTACAAACCAGGGGCACCTGAGTTTCATCGCCACCTTTCAACGCACCTGGTCGTATTCTCTGATTGTGGCCCTCCAGCGCGATTTATTACCCCTAGAGGATTAGACAAGGAGACGCCACAAGAAGATATACATTTCATCGTATAATACAGCAGGAATGCCGACGAAGTCAACTGAATCTGTGTCTGTCCAGCCAGTATTGTGGCTACATCGTCCCCGATGTTTGACAGGAGAGAATAGCGACAGTAAAATCTGGCCAGATTCGGCCGCGGGCAACCGGCAACTGCCGTTCGGGCCCGTTCTGAGAGGGAGTATGGCAATGCGAAGAGATCTTATGGACATCCTTGCCTGTCCTGTATGCAAGGGAAATCTGGAACTTAAGGTGGAGGACGAGAACGAGCGGGAGATAGTGAAAGGCTCGCTATTCTGCGGGAAGTGCAACGAGTTGTATCCCATCGATGATGGCATTCCCAACCTTCTTCCTCCCAGCATGCGCAAAGCAGGATAGTAGATAGCTGTAAGTTGTAGCACTCACACGGTGGCAGACGTTTGCCCCGCGGAGAGACGGAGGGGGAGGCATAGACATTCACTGATCCTGCTCTGTGGGCTTGCGCCACCTGCGAGCCTTCCTCTGGTATCAAGGTCTCTCAAATAGTAAATCGACTTCCGTGTCTCTGGTGCCTCCGCGGTGAATCCGCCTGAGTCCCGTCAGCATGATGATGAGGAGTGCAGGTCTATATCCTCTTCTTAACGGTGTGGGTGTCCTTGAGCGAGGCGAGTAGCTCGCGCACGGTCTTAGCCAGAACTGGATGGCCAAGGTCAGGGACGATCTCGGCAAGGGGAACGAGGACGAAGGCGCGTTCGTTTAGACGCGGGTGAGGTATGGTCAGGTCTTCGGTTTGCATTACTACTTCGTTGTAAAAGAGAATGTCGATGTCCATGCTGCGAGGACCGAAACGAACGACTGTAGACCTGCCCATGGACTTTTCGATTTGCTTGACAAAGGCGAGTAGCGCTTCTGGTTCGAGATCGGTGGCGCCCCGGCAGACTGCATTCAAGAAATCGGGCTGATCCTCGTAACCCACAGGCTCGGTCTCGTAGATTGACGAGACCTGCTCGATAGTCACTTTCGCTTTGAGATGTTTCAGGGCTTCGGCAATGTTGGTCTCCCGGTCGCCGACGTTGGAGCCAAGAGCCAGATAGACCGTTACCAATTCCCCCTCGCGATGGCATCGCTCATCCGGCTGACTCTTGTCATCTCCATGACGTCGTGAACCCTGACAATGTCGGCCCCGTTGGCAATGCCAATGGCTACGGTGGCGGCCGTACCCTCGAGGCGACTCTCCGGCGGAAGGTTCAACACCCGTCCAATCGTCGATTTGCGCGAAGTCCCTAGCAGAATTGGCCTGCCCAGAACTTTGAATTCAGGGAGACGACGAAGGATCTCCAAATTGTGCTCCATCGTCTTGCCGAAGCCTATGCCCGGGTCAATGATGATGTTTTCCCACTCGACCCCGGCGCCGAGAGCCAGTGCCATGCTCTGGTAGAGGGAGCCGATGATGTCAGCCACGAGGTTGCGGTAAAGCGTGTGCGATTGATTGTGCGTGAGGACCACAGGCAGGCCGCTTGCTGCGACCACCGCGGCCATGTCCGGGTCATTCTTGAAGCCCCAGACGTCGTTGATCATCCCCGCTCCCGCCCTTGTGACCAGTCTCGCCACGTCGGCTTTGTAGGTATCGACGCTGATAGGCAGGCCGACTTCGGCGACCAGTGCCTCCACCACCGGCAACAGGCGCCGTATCTCCTCTTCGGCGGCAACCGGCGAGGAGCCGGGGCGCGTGGATTCCGCTCCGACGTCTATGATGTCGGCGCCATCCGCTGCCATCTTTCTGGCCCGGGCAATGGCGGCGTCAACGTCCGCTCCCAGACCGTCCCCCGAGAACGAATCGGAGGTGAGGTTGATAATACCCATCACATAGGTCCGCTCCCCCCAGCGAAACTCCCTGTTTCCGCAACGGGTTATGCCCAATCCTGCGGCTGCCTCAACCATGTGACTGCTCCTAGATTGTTGGTGAGTAGGAGTGATTATATTACGGCGACGGCACGAAGGTCAAAATGGAGTACGTTTGTCCGCTTTATAGCCTGCTTGAGCAGGCTTGGGCTGTTAGCCTGAGATTGATCCTCAGGGGCGTCGGAACCCCCCATGCGTTGGTCTTGCCCGGTGTGCTCAGCTCAGCCTCAGGATCAATTCTGAGGCTAACAACGGAAGCGCGCTAAAGCGTGCTGACGGGTGGCGTGAAGGTTGTTGCCTCAAGGTCGATGTTGAGGGTATTAACTCCTGCCATTGTGGAGACGGGGCCCCTCGTCATTATCGCTTACTTTCTCGAGCCACTGTACTACTGTGCTACCATCGCGGTGATGTTCTTTTTGTCGGTGGACGTAAGACACTGCGTCCTGCAATTGGCGGGGACCGAAGGAGAAAACGCCATATCCGCGCTGCCATGCAAATTCGGGCTTGTGGTCTGTTCTTTCATTGGCCCAGTGGCTGCTCGCTCCTTTGAGGTGACCCACCACGTGAGCAACCGACAATTTGGGGGGAATAGACAGGACGAGATGGAGGTGATCCTCGGTCCCATTGATGGCGTGCAATATTGTTTCGAGGGCGACGGCCTTGCCTGTTACGTAGTCGATGAGCGGGCGTTCCAGGTCAGGTGAAATCAGAGGAAGACGGTCTTTCGTCGTCCAAACGATGTGATAGTATATGATCCATAGAGGCATGGGTCACTTCCGTTTCTCTCTGGATCGCAGTCTGATTCAACCCAAAGACCCAGAGTCAGCTTATCCGCAAAAATTTCATGCCCTACTTGATATCTCAGGCAAGACCTTGACTATCTAACAGGTGGAAATGCTTGCTACAATCTGGCGGAATTGATCGCCGCTACTTAGTCTGATCTCGTCGTCCCTAACGACTGTACTCAACTCTGCTGAAGAGGGCCACCCGGTAGATGGACAATTCCGCTGGTAACAGCATTCGGAAGAGCGAGCCGTCGCCGTGGCTCTAGCGCAGTGTGTGAAAGGCGTTCAGGTACTCTCGAATCTCCACCGGTTGCATGCCTTTGCGTGTAAGGTAATAGGAACCAGATTCTTCTCGGACATGGTATTTCTTCTGCCTGGTGCCTTTGGCCATCCCCCAGCCGTCGACAGCAGCCTTGAACTTGTCACATGGGATCACGAAAGCGTGGGGTTCGGGTAAATACCGAGGTTTTACTACCGCAACCAAGAACGTCGGTCGACCTGTCTCCAGAAGCTGGTTGTCGAAGCCAAAGAAGTATTCCCCGCCCCTAGTTGGGCTATCTTTTGTAGCGATGGACACGATGCCTTGTTTTCCATTGGCTGTGAATTCCCTGCTGGGTGAATGTGGCCGGAGATCATCCGCTATGTCACCTAGCTTTCGCCAAAGCCAATCTTTCGCTACTCTAACGTCCTTTCGGCTTATGTCGCGTCCACCTGGATTTTGTTGTATGCTGCCTGCCAATGAAGCGGAGGCGGATCGTTCCGATGTTTGTGTTGGCGAGGTTGAAGAGGCGACGATCCTAGCCAAAGCTTCCTCAGTTATCCGCCATTTACCGGCAACATGGAAGGCCGGAATCTCGCCGCTCTGGATAGACTCGATGACCTCATCCACAGAGAGTCTTAGAATCTCCGCCGCCTCTTCAGGTAAATAGACCTTGCTGATCATAGGGTTTCTCCTTTCTGTCCTTAATAGGTATATTTACCTGTTAAGGACAATATACCCTACGAACAGAGAATTGTCAATACCTGTATTCTTGAATCTGAGATGCCGCGTGAGGTTGATGCGCCTTAGCGCGAATCGTTTTCTAGGTGTCGCTGCATCTTAGTAACTAGCTAACAAGAAACTGAGTAGCTCAAGGTTCTGGCCAAACTGTGCATCATGCAGTGTTGGAATTAAAGACGGAACCCTAGCCTGCTTTCAGCAGGCTTAAGCTATTAGCCGAAGTTCCGCAGTTTGACTAGGTGACGAGTTTTCTCCGAGTTTTTTCACGCTCAGGGATGGGTGTTTTGAGGGAATCCCCTGTGGCTTCTGAGCGTGAATGTTCAGCAAAAAGCAATGTAGTGTAATCGCCGGCGTCAAGGGAACAAGCTATAATGTCGGCATGTACTTGAGACGATGCCGCGCCAGCAATCGAAGGAATGGTAAGGTCTACTGGGAGCTGGTCGAGTCCTATCGGACAGAGCGGGGGCCACGCCAACGGGTAGTGGCTTATCTCGGCGATGTAAGCGAAGCCGAGGGTCTTTGCGTAAAGCGAACGGCAAAAGGGCAGAAG
>JAUSEJ010000780.1 GCA_030650265.1 Dehalococcoidia bacterium
CATCGTTTTCAATCTCAACAACTGCTCGACCACCATATTGCCACGACTTACGGTTTGAAGGTATTTCCCATTTTTCTTCACCTTTGGGACACTTGATCCAGGCATCGAGCTTCCCCGTTTTCTTGGCATCTGCCTGCTCCAGCTTGAATGCTTTAGCGCATGAAATCCGTTGGGGTGGACCTTCTGGAAAGCGCCTCCACTTGTTTACGGCGGAATAATCCGGTTCGACGTGTTTCAGGTATCGTCTGTGGCGGCCGTAATGCATCTCGTCGTAAGGAGCCCTCTTGGGCCAGACGTACGCATAGCAAGCGCCCTTGCGGGCTGACTTGTCGCCGAAGGGCATGTAGTAGCTGATGTTTCGCATCAGCTAGTAGTCGTTGACCTGCCCGAGGAAAACGAGTGTGCCCTTACGACATCGTTTCTTGGCCTCGATGATGGCCAACTTCTTGGTCTTCGCCGTCAACGTTCCACCAGTCGATCCCGCCTCGGCATAGGATCGAAAGAAGAATCTGGAGCCTCGGTGCCAAACTTCGATATTTTCGCACTTCATCGGCGCCTCTTTCGTGTCCCCGCCAGAGTCGGCTGTGGAACCGCACCCCGATAGCGTGCTGCCGGCCAGGAGAAGCCCATGTCGAGCATGACGGGTTCAGGACGTCGATCAGCACCTCGACGCCAACCGATGTTCTGAGGAAGGAGATCGGCTCCTACGCAAACGCCTTTGGCTGCTAGCGCCCGAAGCCCATCCACGATAGGTAGCATACCGCCGCTTCGAAGCTGCGCCATCGCTTGGCCCGGCGGGCGGTAGCTCTTTCCTGCCTGGCAACTGGTTATGAAGGACCTTCCGAAAGCTTCGACCGCATCAAGACCTTCTTTGACGGCGGTTCGTGTGATCTTGCGCTCTTGGGCGTAATGCCCCCAGGTTGTACGAACACGTTCTCGCATGACGGCATAGGCACCCGTGCGCTTGGAATGCCAGACGCCATGAACACGGGCGACTCCGGGGAGCCGCTTTCCGATCACGGGAGTGGCGGCTTCGTAGTCAGTGCGTTGACCTGTTTGAGCATGGCAGGGC
>JAUSEJ010000787.1 GCA_030650265.1 Dehalococcoidia bacterium
CAGATACCCGATACCGCTGATGGGACCGATTTGCCGTGTCTGATCGACCGATAGGATTGTGCCTGAATCGCCAAGTTTCGCCGGTTTCAGGCCGTCGACCTCGATGACAGACATGGCATTAGGACCGCCCCTAATCGGAGACCGCTACCTTGTGCTTAACCAACTTCGGTTTCAACGCCGCCTTCAGAACCTCGTCCACGGTCTCGACGAGGATAAACTTGATGTCCTCCCGTACTTCGGCCGGCACGTCGTCGATGTCTTTCTTGTTGTCCTTGGGCAGGATTATCGTCCTCACCCCGGCCCGATGAGCAGCCAGAACCTTCTCCTTGAGGCCGCCAATGGGCAGCACTTTGCCCCGCAGGGTGATCTCGCCGGTCATGGCCACGTCCTTGCTGACGGGTCGCTTCGACAGGGCCGAAATAAGGGCTGTAGCCATGGTGATGCCAGCCGAAGGCCCGTCTTTGGGAATAGCCCCGGCGGGAACGTGGATGTGGATGTCCTTCTTCTCGTAGAAGTTCTGGGGTATGCCAAGACTGCGTGCTTGAGACCGGGCGTAGGTCAAGGCAGCGCGAGCCGATTCCTGCATTACTTCGCCAAGCTTCCCCGTCAGTATCAGGTTGCCCCTGCCCGGTACAACCAGGGCTTCGATGAAGAGGATGTCGCCTCCCACTTCGGTCCAGGCCAGACCGGTTGCTACCCCTATCTCGTCGGCCTTCTCGGCGACATCCCAGTGGAAACGGGCCGGGCCGAGAAACTCGGTGACTCTGGCAGCATCCACCAGATTCCCGGTGCTGCCCGATTTCGCCAGCTGCATAGTCACCTTCCGGCAGATCGAGGCGATCTCCCTTTCCAGGTTTCTTACCCCGGATTCCCGCGTGTAGTTCCTGATGATCTCGCTGAGCCCCTCGTCGGCAAACCGCACCACCTCTTCGGTCAGTCCGTTCTCGGCAAGCTGACGTTGCACGAGGTAGCGCTTGGCGATCTGCAACTTCTGCTGTTCGGTGTAGCCCGGGATGTAGATGACCTCCATACGGTCTCTTAGGGCGGGCGGTATGGTATCGAGGACGTTCGCCGTGGCGATGAACATCACTTTTGAGAGATCGAAGGAGATATCGAGATAGTGGTCGACGAAGGAGCAGTTCTGGGCGGGGTCCAGTACCTCTAACAAAGCCGCGGCCGGGTCGCCCCGAAAATCGGCGCCCAACTTGTCCACTTCGTCGAGCATGAAAACGGGGTTATGCGACTCCACCCGACGCATAGCCTGAATGATCCGGCCGGGCATGGCCCCGACATAGGTGCGCCGGTGGCCGCGGATATCGGCCTCGTCTCGCACGCCGCCGAGGGAGATGCGAATGAACTTCCGGCCCATAGACCGGGCGATGGAATGGCCCAATGAGGTCTTGCCGACACCAGGCGGCCCGACAAAACAGAGAATCGGCCCCTTTGTATCCTGCTTTATTTTGCGAACGGCCAGGTATTCGAGGATCCTCTCCTTGACCTTCTCGAGGTCGTAGTGGTCCTCGTCGAGAATGCGCTGGGCGTCGTTGACCTCGAGGCAATCCTCCGTGCTCTTCGCCCAGGGCAAAGCGATCAGCCAATCGAGATAGGTGCGAGAGACCGTGTATTCAGCCGCCCCGGGTGCCATGTTTGCCAGGCGCTCCAGCTCTCGATCGGCCTCCTTCATGGCCTCTTCGGGCAGCTGCGCGGCCTTCAGTTTCTCCCGCAGTTCGTTGACCTCGGTGGTGCGCCCGTCATCTTCGCCCAGTTCCATTTGCAAGGCCTTGACCTGGGCGCGAATATAGTAATCCCGCTGCGACTTGTCCATCTGCTGTTTGATCTGCGACTGGATCTTGCTGCCGATCTCGAGTATCTCCAGCTCACGACTAATAAAGGTTGAGG
>JAUSEJ010000800.1 GCA_030650265.1 Dehalococcoidia bacterium
GAGAAGGACGGCGCGAATCTCGGTCACGTCTCTGCCAATGTCTCGCAAACCCTGCTTCAATGTCTGCCAGGCCAATTCACTGTCCTGCCCGCAGTCGATAAGGATTATTCCCGCGCCCGCCTCGACAACGTAGGCGTGTGCTGATCCATCACCCCAGGTAATGGGGATCGTCAGTCTAGTGATCATTTGTCCTCAATTATCTCCCGACGAATCTTGGGGGACGCTTCTCTAAAAAGGCCTTGATGCCCTCTTTTCTGTCCTCGGTTGTTTGCACGAGGGCATAGAGATCGGATTCAATACGCATGCCTTGCTCGAGGGGGACGTCGAGGCCTTTTAGGCAGGCCTCTTTGGCGTATTTCAAGGCGATGGGCCCCATAGAGACAAGGGTCTTGACTAACTCGTCCGTCGCCTCATCAAGTTGGTCCGGCTTCACGATCTTGTTGACAAGGCCGATGCGATGGGCCTCCGCGGCGTCGATGGTTCGGGCAGTCAGAATCATCTCCATTGCCATACCCTTGGGCACGGTGCGGGGCAACAACTGGGTGCCGCCGGCCGCCGGGATCGTGCCGGTACTCACTTCCGGGAAGCCAAACTCGGCATCATCGGCGCTAATTCGGATATCGCAGGCGAGAGCGAGGGCGAGACCCCGACCCAGACATTTTCCATGAATGGCGGCCACGGCTATTCTGTCTGATTCGACCAGTGCCTGCCAGTAGGGGCGGGCGCGGGGGAGAACCATCTCGGCCGGCGTCTTTTGCGGCTTTTCCGCCAGATCCCGTAGATCTTGTCCCCCGCAGAAAGCCGTCTCGCCGGCGCCTCTGATCACTATGACCCTAACATCGTCGTCTTCGACGATTTGGGCCATTGCGTCATTCAGTTCCTGTGCCAGCGCTGTATCGATGGCGTTGTCCCGTTCCGGTCTATCGAGCGTCAGGATGGCAACCGAATCCTTCTTTTCATATCTCAACATTGTTTGGAACTCCTTATCGACTGGGTCCCAGCCCAACCTGGGGTTGTGTCACAAACGCTTCCACTGTCGTTCTGAGTCCTTCCGCCGAAGGACGAAGAATCCGTACCCCGGCCGCCGGGTCTCCAAAATCTGAACGATGCCGCGGATGGCCGTCCTTCAAAGAAGGACCCGTCGCTCCCCCTTGCCCCACCTTAACCACCCACGCTCCTCAGAACAGATTAGCGCTACTCAGTTGGCAGACTTTTAGAGCATGATTTCACCTGCCAACAAACCTGGGCTGTTTTGCAGCCACCGCGGCCTTCACGCCTATCTGGAAGTCGCGCGTTGTGGAGAGCATGCCTGCTAAGGCGTCTTCGAGAGCCATACCTTGCTTTAGAGTGGTGTCCAAACCGAGGAGGACAGCCTTCTTTGCCATTTGCACCGCGAGGGGAGCGTTGGCCAAAATACGACCGGCCACTTCTTCGGCGGCGGCCAGGTGTCCATCGCGGGGCACGATCCGGTTCAGGAGGCCGATCCGATACGCCTCCCCGGCGTCGATTCGCTCGCAGGTGATAAGCATTTGGAGAGCGGGACCGCGCAGAGCTGTTCGTCCGATGGTTTGGGTCCCTCCAGCCGCCGGAATCATTCCTAGCATCATCTCGGGCAGTCCGAACACCGTGCCTTCGACAGCAATACGTATGTCGCAGAACATCGCTAGCTCGAGGCCCGAACCAAACACAAACCCGTGCATGGCGGCGATGGCGGGTTTAGTCAGATAGGCCAATTGGCCCCAGTTGTCCCGCTCGAAGCGAACCTTTCTGGAAATTACGGGAGAGGGGGCCGTGCCGAACTCCGTGACGTCGGCCCCGGCGCAGAAGGCCCGACCGGCGCCGCTGAAAATCACCACCTTGACTTCGTCGTCACCGCGAATCGCTCTAATAACTTCGCTCAGGTCGTCGCGCATCTGGAGGTTCAGTGAGTTCAGGACTTGAGGACGATTGAGAATGACGTGGGCGATGTTGCCCCTTTTCTCGTAGATCAAAGCGCCGAAAGCCAAGGGTATTCCTCCTTTTTACGCAGCAAGGCAATTGTATCTTAGGATGGGTGGTTAGTCAACAAAGCCAGGCTGGTTGTGGGAGCCAAAGAGACCATTGATGAATCGCTAGAGCGGAAGGATGAGCATCGTTTGGACGCGACATGGAAATTTATCGGTCTCCAGCCTGCGGGATTCAGGCGCAGGAAACCGGGTGTCAACGGATGGGCAACGGATAAACGGATGAGAACCA
>JAUSEJ010000808.1 GCA_030650265.1 Dehalococcoidia bacterium
TGGTGCACAGGTTATCCGAGGGGTGAAGCTCACGATACATATCCGTGAGTTGCTGAGATATAGCCTGCGACTCAGCCTCTTCCGCTTCCATGAGTCTGAGTTCCCGGCTCATTTCTTCCTGCAGACCGTCGAAGAAATCGTCATTGATCATCCCGGCGGAACTGGACTGTTCGTAAATCGTCGCCACCCTCTCGCATGCCACGTACACCCAGTGGCTGTCGATGGCATCTTCTTTGCGCCGTGGCTTGAGTTGGCTCAAAAACTGGTGAAGTGATTCCTCGCCGTCTCTGACTACAGCGAGAGGATTGAGCCGAGAGTTTAAGAATGCCTTGGCCTGGCGGGTCCACAGATTCGGGAAAGCGAGATGCACTCCAGGGAGAAAGCCGTCCAGGGTCGAGATGATCCTGGTCTTGCGAGCTGCCATGTCACTCTCGAGGCGCTTACGCTGGCGAGCCAGCCGTTGAATGACGTATATCTTTGCCGGCGGAAGGAATATCTCGTTCAACCGCTCTGCATCGACAAACGGCATCTTAGCCAGAGTGATAGCGTCTATCTTGTCGCTCTTGGAAGAGCGCCGCAGATACTTGCGCAAGGCGGCCACATTCCGTGACTGTGTTCGAACGACGCGGCAATCAGGATGCCGAGCTCGCAAGTAGACTGCCACCGCAACCCAGGCGAGTCCGGTAGGTTCGAAAACCACGATAGGCTTGGCTCCATCTACGAAGATCCGTTCTTCCAGCTTTGCCAATCCCGCGGGCGTAGTCTCGAAACCGAAGCCATCGCATAATCTGGCCGCTTCATCGAGACAACGCACCTTGTGCTCCCCCGAGCCCGCCAAGTCAATACCCACGCTCTTGATCATTCCCACCTCCTGGCATAAATTCGGGTTCGGTAATCTTCCAGCCGGCTCCTCTGCCCATGCTTGTGTCGAATGCGGGGCTGTCGTTCAATGACACCCCAATTTCCTAAATCGGGCCGTCTTGGAGTCCGGCAGGCATTCTAATCGGCGGGGCAGCTTTTAACTCCCCAGCGTTTTGTGCACCTCACCGGAACCCGTAGGCCTATCATATCGACTGAAGGACCACGATG
>JAUSEJ010000811.1 GCA_030650265.1 Dehalococcoidia bacterium
CATAGCGCGGAAACTTAAAGAGGATGGCTAGTGCAGTATACCTCTACACCGATTCTGAGGTATACTCCTGTAAGCTACGGCGGCGCGGCGGCTGGAGGCCGCATGTCTTAGTGCTCTCGCCCAGGCAAGACTGTACAGGAGATGAGAAAAGTGGATGAATACAAGAGGAAATCGAAGTTAGGCGACGTCGAAAGTGCCCTGGACCTCATTTCGGACGGCATGTACGTTGCGTTCGGCGGGCATGTGTTCTTCAATAAGCCAAGCTACTTCGTCAGAGCGATGGTCAAGAGGGGATTCAAGGACCTCACGATATCCGGGTCACCATACGCCAGCTACGAGTTCGATCTCCCCATTGGGGCGGGAATGGTCAAGAAGGTCATGGCCGGCAACTGTGGTTTCGAGTACATGGGGTTTGCTCCGAACTTCCGTAAGGCGGCCACCACGGGAAGCGTCGAGGTCGCCATTGGGGATGAGGCGACGATCGTCGGGGGTTATATGGCCACGGTGGAGGGCCTGCCGTACCATCCCATTAACTCCGTAAGAGGCAGCGACGTGGCCAAGTACTCGACCCTGATCAAGGAGTACATCGGGCCGTTTGGCGACCGGCTGTATGCGTGCAAGGCGCTGCACCCGGACGTAGTTATCCTGCATGCGCCCCAGGGTGATGAGTATGGGAATATCCGCTATTACAACAGCATCTTCTTCGAGAGGATCATGGCCAAGATCGGCAAGAAGGTAATCGTCACGGTAGACGAGATTATCCCCCACCACAAGGTGCGCAGCGAGCCGGAGAAGACGATGATTCCCGGCTTCCTGGTCACCACGGTCATTCATGCCCCCTACGGCGCGCATCCCTGCCAGTCCACCGGCCAGTATGCTCACGACGAGGACCACATCAAGGATTACATTGACCGGGGGAGGGCGAGCGCCTCGGGGGCCAATCCCCAGCCCTTCGCCGAGTACCTGCAGAAGTATTGCTACGAGCCGAAGGATATCTACGACTACATCGACCGCGCTGGCGGCATGAGAAGAATGGAAGAGCTCAGGAGGAAATGGATCGATGGATAGCAGCTTGAGGTATACCTGGCCCGAGCAGATGGTAGTAGTCCTGGCACGCGACCTCCGAAATGAAGACCTGGTCATCGTCGGCGGCGCCCGGCATGACATCCCCTTCGCGGCTTGCATGCTGGCGAAGAAGTTGCATGCACCCGATATGAACCTGCTCACCACCGGACAGTTCGTCAACCCCAAGCTGACTGCCCTCCATTTCAGCGGTCATACTTCGGTGGTCTATAGTCAAGAGGCCGATGCCATAGTCGATGGCTACGAGGTATTCGAGCTGTCTGAGACGGAAGGCGCCCTCTCGTGCTTCTTCTATCACGGAATGCAACTGGATAAGTTCGGCAACTGCAACAACCATATCATCGGCGACGTCAACCATCCTACGCTTCGAGGCCCAGGCATGGTCAACGTCTCGATGTCCGTGAATACCAAACGGACGTACCTTTTCCCTATACGTCACAACAAGCGGACCTTCGTCGAGCGAGTCGACTTCATCTCCGCAGTGGGACATATCGATGGGTGGGACAGCAGGAA
>JAUSEJ010000814.1 GCA_030650265.1 Dehalococcoidia bacterium
ACGCCGGGAAGCAACCCCTTTCCATCAAAGGTGACCAAGCGGACCGACTCACGCTGTCGGGAGTCACGCTGTCGCGCCAAAGATTCTCGCAGCGCATCTTCGATGATCGACGTAAGGCTCTTGCCACTACGGACGGCCAACTGTTTTGCTTCTTTCAGTAGTTGTTCGTCAATACGGATGGTCGTTCTCATGCATCAAATCATATAATACTAACATCAATATGTCAAATACTCGATTCATGGGGCGTGCGCAGCGGATGAGGTAAGAAGAACCAACCCCATGAGTTGAATTGATAGGAAGGGACGAGGCATGAAGGGTGCTGTGCGCACCAACGCATAGCAGCCTTTTCGTTTCTTGGTACAGATAGCAATACCTCCTTGGTGGGGGAACCTGCCATTCCCACCAGAAGGAGGTATTGCCATGTTTCATTCTACCTCATTTGTCCCTTTGCAGGAAGGGTGCATCTCGTCCGACCAAATGGTCGAGCACGAAGGGTTAGTGCGTTGGGTGGTTCGTCAGCAATGGCTGGGAGAACTGTCTTTCGTCGACGCCCTGCACGAGGGACGAATCGGCCTCTGGCGAGCTCTTCGCGGCTACGATCCCAGACGCGGCACCGCTTTCAGCACCTACGCCGTGGTGGCCATCTCTCGTGCCGTCTGGCAGGCTGTGGCAGTCAGCCGTCAGGCTTCTCTATCGCACGGCGCTTCACCCCTCATTTTCGCTGCTGACTCCGACGACTTAGTCGAGATGGTCGACAAGACTCAACTATCGGCGGTGATCCTAAAGGCCGTCGACCAGCTTTCACCTCGCTTGCGACAGGTTGTGGTTGCCCACCACGGTCTCGACGGCGGCCTACCTCAGACCTTCGCCGCCATCGGCCAGACCCTCGGGGTCAGCAAACAACGGGTCCACCAACTCCATGTAACCGCCCTGTTGTGGTTGGCCCATCCCGCCCACTTCTTGCCGCTGCGCCGGTTGCTGGGACGCCACAGTCGAAGCGATTACCAAGAGGCCCTGGCCCATCAACGCAGAGTCAGCCACCATCACCACAATCAGGGTAGAGGGAGGGCAAGACGATGAGCATGCTTGTCCAAACTGCCGCTCCCGACCCTTCCGCTGGAAGGACCGTTGAGCAAGGAGAGGGACAGAAGTATTCGCCCTCTAGCCAACTACCCCTAGTGGTTAGCGCCGCCAAGAAGCGGGCCGCAGAGCCTCTCTTGGTGGTGCTGTTCGCCGTCAGAAATCTCATAGGCCAATTGCCATTACTCTTTCCCGTCGACCCCAAGCTGCTGCCCTCACCCAAGCTTAAATACCGCTCCCACTATCGCTACTGGGGGCCATCCTTCCGAGAAGGACTGGAGAAAAGCCAGCGGGCCAACCTGAGTGAATTTGAGGTCGCCCTCTATCTCATCGACTTCTCCTCTCTAGAACGGCTGCTGGCTCAGTACTATCGCCCCAGCCACAAGGGGCAGGTACCTTTCCACCCCGTCTCGCTGTTCCTCTGCGTCTGCCTGCGCCGGGAACTAGACTACTCTTGGCGCCGTCTGGCCAAATTGCTGGCCAACAAGGAACAGGGAGCGGGTTGGCGCAAGCTTTTCGGCTTTGAGGAAGGAGAAACCCCTTCGGCCTCCGGACTACGTTACTTCTTCAAGTCCGTAGGAGCCAAGACCTTCAGTGAGCTCTGCCCTCTGTTCATCGACTTGCTTCGCCAAAACAGCCTTCTTCCCGAGCACAGCACCTACCCCGGTGACGGTGAGGAGCGAGGGATTACTATCACTCAAGACGGCATGCTTCATCCAGCCCTGAGCCGTCCCAGTTGCCTTCTCGCCACTAATGACTGCTACCAGCCCCTAGCCGATGAACAGATGAGGGGCGAGACTGTCTCTGAAGAAAAGCCTGAGGAAGGAGCAAGCCAAGAGGCAATCGAGGCCAAACGGCAGTGTCGAGCCCAAGAGAAGGGTCAGACAGGGTGCAACTGCGATACGGCAGAGTGCCAACAGCGCTGTCGGCGAGCCAGCAACCTGGACCCCGAAGCTCGCTTCATCCACTATGAGGGCAACAACAAGCAGAAGGATGAAGGGAAGAAAGTAGATAACGGCAAAGGGATAAATATCTTCGGCTACCGCAGTCTTGCTGACCGCATCCTCAATGACCGCTTGGCGGTGGCCTGGACGGCACTAAGCGACCTCTATTCTGCCAACACCGATGAACGCACCGTGTTCGTCGAGAGATTACGGCGCCTGAGGGAGCGATTCCCAGACCTCAAGATCGGCGAATGCCTGTACGATGCCGCCGTGGGTTATGAGCCCTGTCTGGAGGCCATCTGGAAGTTGGGCGCCTTGCGGATGGTGGACATCCGGGCTGACGAGAGTGACAAGAACTTTGAGGGCTGTGTGAGCCGGGGCTACGACGGAGAGGGCTGTCCCTTGTGTCCCCACGGCTATCGCTTGACCTCCAACGGCTATGACTTTGAGCACCGCCGAAGGAAGTGGGTTTGTGGCGGGGTCTGCCGACGAAAGCCGCGGAGAAAAGGGGAGGCGGTGGCGGCGGTAACGGACTGTCCTTACCTAGACAGAGAGCGGAAACTAGGTTACATCGTGAACGTGGGGAAGTCCCTGCCCAATGGCAACATGCGTTTGGCTAGGGACATCCCCTACGGCTCTCCACGGTGGAAGGCTCGCTATGGCCGACGCAATCTGTCCGAGAGTCGTAACGGGCAGATGGAAGGGCTGGGCTTGAAGCGGATGAAGTCCTACGGGCTGGAGCGGGACAACAAGGAACTGCAGATCGGCGATTTCCTTCTCAACTTACGCACCTTGGGGCGGCTAGTGGTGCAGGCCACTGACCTTAGCGAGAACTAAGCCGCGAGGAAGGATTCGCCTCTTCTTGATCAACAGAAGAGCCTCTTCGGTTGCTGAAACAAACGGGGCAGCGACAGCAGGGGGAGTTTCGCGCCTGACGGTCGGAACCACTTAACATTGGCCTCCTGACCATCTTCTTGGCGGCGTGGCCGAGGTTTTCCAGCAACACCGGCTCCTGCAGGCACGATTAATCGCGCTCAAAGCAACGATTCGCTGCGCAATTTCCTACCTATACCAAGCTAGCTTTCGCCACAAAACTCCTTCCAACCCCTTCTCCAAGCCACTGTACCCTCACTTCAGCTTATGCCACGCTGAATACCTACTTCCGATCGCTGCGCAAGCCCTGCTCGTGAAGCTGTTGACGGCAGGCACGCCAGGTGCTAAGATCAACTGGGCGCCAGAAGAATCTGGGATCGCCGGCACATCGCTTGAGAAAGGGC
>JAUSEJ010000817.1 GCA_030650265.1 Dehalococcoidia bacterium
CGGTTCGCCGACGCCGACGAAGCCGACCGGTAAGCTCGCGGTCGCGGTCGACTTCCACAATGGCGATATTGTCGCAAACAATGGTAAGGGCTTTAACACCGGCAACACGTTTCAGGCCCTCGGCGCACAAGCTTTCGACTCGCTGATTGTTCCGTCCTCTGACGGAAAGCCAAAGCCCGGGCTGGCCGACCGCTGGGAGATCGCCCCAGATGGCCTGTCTCACACCTTCTACCTGAAGAAGGGCGTCAAGTTCCAGGATGGCAGTGACCTGACGGCGACCGATGTCAAGTACAGCTTCGACTCCCTGATGGACCCCAACAGCACTGGCGATGCGATTGTCTGGCGCGCCGGTGTGGCCGGAGTTGAAATTAAAGACGACTACACAATCGTGATGCGCTTCAAGCAGCCCCAGTTCGAGCTTCTCGTCGGCTTCGAGAACTTCTCTGGCGCCGATGGCGTTGTCCCCAAGAAGGTTGCCGAAGCAATGGGTTGGGACAAGTTCGCCCGTAACCCCGTGGGCAGCGGCCCCTTCAAGGTCGTGAACATGGTGGCCAATACCCGATTGGAACTCGAGGCCATGGATAGCCACTGGCGCAAGGTACCCGGATTTAAGAACATTACGATAGTGAACGTGAAGGAGGAGGCAAGCAAGGTTGCCCAACTGAAGACGGGGGAATTGGACATTGCCACTATCTCGGCCGATTCAGCGCCCGGTCTCAAGGCAGCGGGTATGACGATTGTCGGCCACTACGGCGGCGGTCAGGTCTTCTCCTGGCCCATATGGGACGTTACCAGCCCGGAGAAGTATGCCTTCAGCGACAAGAGAGTGCGCCAGGCTATGTCGATAGCAGTAGACCGGAAAGAGCTGGCCGACAAGTTATACCGGGGATACGCTCAACCAGGCTACGTGATGTTTGTGCCTAGAACCGGCTACTTCTTTGACAAAAACACTATGAAGCCGGACCCCTACGACGCTGAGGGGGCGAAGAAGCTAATCGCCGACGCGGGTTATCCCAATGGCTTCAGCACGACCACCTGGGATGCCGGAGGAGGCAGCGACATCAGCACGGTCACCCAGGCCCTGGTCGGCTACTGGCGAAAGGTGGGAATCAACTCAGACATAGTGGCGGGAGACCGCACCGCCTTGCTAGCCAAGATCCAGCCCAAGAATCTTCCGGAAGCCTTCAACAAGATATGGGTCTACTCCAGTGGTGGTGGCATATTCAACTTTGAGAGATTCTACACGCCCTGCCATCCCACGAAGGGCAATCCCAAGAACAACGTAAACACCCAGCTTGGAGAACTCATCGACAAGGTGCCGCAGACGGCGAATGTAGCAGACAGGACCAAGATTGCAGCGCAGGCCGTGATCTTGTGCCACGACGAGTACTCCACCCCGGCCTATCTCGACGTAGACACTCTCTATGCCGTTGGGCCAAGGGTCGGCAACTTCGTTCCCACCCAGGGCATGCTGGGATTGGGCTTCTCCTATGAGAACATGACCAACTTGTCTGGTAAGTAGACGATTGACGGAGGACGGAGGACGATAGACGGAGGCGTCTGCCGTCTTGCGTCCTTCGTCTCCCGTCCTTCGTCTTCCGTCTTTCGTCCCCCGTCCCCCGTCGCCTCGGAACGCCTGTTGACAGCCAAAGCGCTTTTTGCTACAGTGCAGATCGACCCGTCTAAAGGAGGCCGACTGCCCTGATGAAACTTTTCGAGACCGTCCAACTGGGATCGCTTACTCTCAAGAACAGACTGGTCATGCCGCCCATGGCGGTTGGTCTGGCTAACGCCGATGGTACCGTGAACGATCGCTGTATCAACTACTACGGGACAAGGGCACGCGGTGGGGTTAGCATGGTAATCGTTGAGGTAGCCTCGATAGACTCGAACTGGCGTCACCTGGATGGCGAGCAGATCGGTGTCGACGACGACCGCTTCCTGCCCGGTTTGAGCCGTCTTGCCATGGCTATTCAGGCCGGAGGCGCCAAAGCCACTCTGCAAATCGGCCACCCCGGACCACACGGGCACAACTGGGAGGATCCTGCCGCTCTCCTTCTCGCCGCCGTGGCGACCAAGCCTGCCCCGTTCTATCCTCCTCTCCGCCAGTTGACCGCTGGCGAGATTGCCGGGATGGTGGAGGCCTGGGCCCGCTGCGCAAAACGAACACAGTCAGCCGGATTCGACGCCGTCGAGATCCACGGCGCCCACGGCTATTTGCTTAGCTCGTTTCTCTCGCCCTATTATAACCGGCGCGAAGACCAGTACGGCGGCGATATCTACGGGCGGTCCAAATTCCTCATGG
>JAUSEJ010000832.1 GCA_030650265.1 Dehalococcoidia bacterium
GCCAGCTCAGCGGGTTGAAACACTTTTAACAACGTCAAAATCCTCCTCAAACGATGGGGCGAAAAGATATGGGCGCCGGGCGAACCAAAATCAATATCGGTCAAGGATGCATCGACACCTTAGGCTACAAGCCTAAGGCTAATAGTCCAAGCGCGCTGAAGCGTGCTCAGGAACGATCTCGATAGCCTACGGATGCTTCTCACGCAGAAACCACATTATTCCCCGTCGTCTCCAGCATGCTTCAGCATGCTTCGGCTCTTAGCCCATGGATTTATCCTAGGGCGTCACAGACTATTTGATATAAATTGCTTCGTTTTTCCTAACCGCCTTGGGTGACCACCTTTTACCCGATCTCCACTTCGGAACGTAGATTCTCCCGGAGAACCTTGATGGCGCCCTCCACCATCTCCTGAACCACCTGGCCTGCCGGCTTTATCTGCTTGATCAGGCCGCCTATCTGGCCTGTGGGCATGGCCGATAGATCCTTGCCATCCTCGGTGGCGAGCAGTATACCGGTCAGTCCCGGCAGCATCCCCTGGTAGGGCATGGGCAGCGGCGGCACCGGCCCTCTATCCCAGGCCTCGACCCAGGCGTTGGTGAGAACCCGCATGGGCTTGCCACTGAAGGATTTGCTCACGCGTGTATCCTCCTCGGTCATTTCGAGAATCCGCCTCTTGTGTTCCTCCGGCGCCGCAGATTCCAGTGTGGGGATGAAGGCAGTGCCAATCCACACGCCAAAAGCGCCTAGCGCCAGAGCTGCCGCCAGACCCCGTCCATCGGCGATGCCACCGGCGGCAGCCACGAGGGTTGGGAATACTGCGTCGACGACCTGGGGTATCAAGGCCAGGGTACCGATGCGGCCCGTGTGGCCGCCGGCGTCGTAACCCTGAGCCACGACCACGTCAACCCCGGCATCGGCCACCCGTCGGGCGTTCTTGACGTTTCCCACGACGGCGAGTACCTTCATTCCCACAGCATGAGCATCCGGCACCATGAAGCCCGGGTTCCCGAGGCCCGAGGCGAAGACGGGAACCCTCTCCTCAAGGATCACATCTATGTTCTTCTTAATCACGTCGAAGGCGATATTTCGCCAACTGATCCCGCGACCGCTCTCGCCCTGTCCCTTTATGCGCTCCCGAAGCCCCAACTCGCTCTTCAGCTTCTTCACGAAATCAACTTGATCGGCAGGTAGCTCCGCCCGTACTATTGGCTGGTCCTGAGGCTGAGGGACGGACGAAGAGGCTCTGGCTTCGGGCAGGTTTATAGGGAGAATGAGGTCCACGCCGAAGGGCTTGTTGGTCAGACGCCGCACCTGCCGGATCTCCTCCCGGAGAGTATCGGGGGACATGCCAAACCCGCCAATAACGCCCAGGCCGCCGGCGTTGGAGACCGCCGCCACTAGAGAGGCTCTTGCCACTTCCCCCATGCCGGCCAGAATGATAGGGTATTCGATCTCAAGCAAATCACAAAGTTTGGTTCGCAGAATGCGGTTGCCCATTCTGATGTTTCTCCTTCTTCGAGAGCCGGGGGAATAGGGTCTTTCATCTGAAGGAGGGGAAAAGAATGCGGGGCGACGATG
>JAUSEJ010000849.1 GCA_030650265.1 Dehalococcoidia bacterium
GCTACGAGGGCTTTGGGGTGAGCCCCAAAGTTGTCACCCTCTTTCCACCAAATAAGTTTTGTATCCGGATCATCGCTCTTGAAACGAACCGCCTGGGCAATTCTTCCCAATCCCCAATGGCAGGCGCCTGTAGGTGCGGCAACAACCCGCGGATGAATGCCTTGCGTTAGACGGGCTCTTACTTTTATGGAGCCTGTCGCTGACCTCACTTCCACAACATCGCCTTCGTGAATGCCCCGGTCCTGAGCAGTATCAGCATTAATTAGGACTACAGAGCTATGCTCGATTTCGGAAAGCCATTTGCAGCCAGCCAGATGGGAACTCAGCAAACCATATTCGTATGTCACCATGTACAAATCGTCCTTGCCCACCCCCGAATAGGCATCTATGGGCGAATAGGCGGGCAGAGCCCCGAAACCCTTCGACTCCAGATCAGTTGATCGAATCTCCAGACGCTTACTCGCTGTGGCGAAGCCTCCGGACTCGTAGGTACGGTACGCCGGGACCGCCTTTTCGTCGTACCACACGCCGTGGTCTTTCAGATAATCAAGGCCGCCGGCGGCCTTCAGTCCGGGAATCCCATCAGCCATCGCCTTGAGATAGTCCTGGGCCCCGCGAAAAGATGAAAACCGCTCGACGCCGTTGCCGATTCTTCTGCCCAGTTCTATGCAGACCTCGTGAAACGGAGCGGCCTCTCCGGGTGAACTAACCACCGGCTGACGCAGCAATACAAAGGGCACCCCTTCATAAGCAAGGGGCGATTCGATATCCCATCGCTCGAGAAAAGTCGCATCGGGCAACACCATGTCGGCATAGCTCGCCGTCTCGCTTGGCAGCACGTCGACAGCTATGGAATACGGAATCAACCTCTCATCCTTTAACACGTTAATGGCACTTGTCGTGTCGGCATTGGAATAGGCGGGATTGGACATGTAAGACATGTATACACCGGCTTGAAGCGTCCCGTCGCCGATCAATGAAAGCACAGCATACGGAGAGACCACACCCCCTCCGAAAATCTTGCCGGCGTCCGGTTTTTGAGGCACCGGGTCGGGCTCACGCAAGGGGTAGGCTACCGGGAGACAATAACCTCCCGGGACGTCGATGTTGCCGGTAACCGCATTCAACAAGAATATGCAACGTTCGTTTTGCACCCCGTTCTGCCGATTGGAAATCCCCCCCCCCATTAGAACAGTTGCGGGCCTGTTTAGCGCGAACTCACGTGCAATTCTCCTGACATCTGCGGCCGCCACGCCGGTCCGTGATTCCGTAGCCTCAGGCATGTAACTCGCCAGGTATCCTGCCAGATAACCCGATGTCACGTTAGACCACCGGTCCAGAAAAGCGATATCGGCGAGACGCTCTTCCACAATAACGCTCGCCATCGAAAGCGCCACCAATCCGTCAGTGCCCGGATTTACCGGGAGCCATTCATCGCTCTTGCCGGCTGTCTTCGTTGTTCTCACATCGAATGTAACCAACCTGGCCCCCCCCTGCGAGCGGGCATCTACGATTCGCTGAACGAGGTCAACCGGACACCCGCCGTAGGGATCAGAGCCAAAGTTCAATATGTACTTCGATCTACCGACGTCACTTAGCGCATCTTCAACTCCCCACGTTGCGGAGAGGGCGAGACGGCGGTTAATGTCTGTG
>JAUSEJ010000855.1 GCA_030650265.1 Dehalococcoidia bacterium
TGCATTCCTCCCCCAGAGGAAAATACTCGCAGAACCGCACTGGCACAATGTCAAAGCAATTAGGAGATTTCAGGTTAACGAGCTTGGTCGCCGGCGTCCCTTTGCTAGTCATCGGTGCTGGTCGCTCGTCGAACGGCCAGGGGATGTGGGGGAAGTAGATGTCCTCCACTTTTTCTTCACCTTCAAATAGGGCAAATTGGCCGGAATCCAGTTCCCTAATCTGGTACGGACTGGTCGAATCTCTTTCGATCCTAACTCCTATGCCATTCCTTGTGTGGAATGGACCCAGGTTCTTCGTGTAACCTGGCCTGACTGTTGTGGGCATCCTTTCCGCCAGTTCTTTCCAGGTTACGTCGTGGTCATAGTTGTAAGTTCCAGTGGGCCCAATGGATGGAATCCAGCGGCCCAGTTTACCGAGTGCCGCCGAATCTGCGATACCACAGGCCAGAGCCTCCCATTTGACGATGAGCTCTCGAGGAACACTTGGATACTTCCTCTGCAACTCGTCTATTCGGGTCATAATTCATCCTCCATCTTGTGTTTGTCAGGATGCGTCAATTCTAGACGAGGCGATGGTCGATTACATCCGGAGAGATAACTATTTTAACAATTGCTGGCAATTCCTTTTCCGGCCCTGTCGGCATCATGGGTCTATTACATCCGGAGAAATAGCTATTTTAACGATGGCTGATTATGGATTCTCTCCATCCGAGGAAAGCAGGCCAGTCTCGATCACGTGGCGTGTGAGGGCGACACGGGAGCCGATACCTAAGCGAGCGTACATATGTTCGAGGTGAGCGCTGACTGTGTACCGGCTAAGGCCCAGGCGCTCTGCGATCTGAGTGGTCGTCAAACCATCGGCGACGAGACGCGCGACTTCGAGTTCACGCACGCTGAGTAGCCCCTTCTTTGTCCGCGTTCGGCGTGCAACTGGAGGCGAGACGCCCAACTCACGAAGCAATCGCTGAACGTGGTCCACATAGCGTTGGGCATCAAGGCGCTCGAAGACAGACAAACTCTGCCGGGCAGCCATTATTGCTGGACCCGATCGGCCGGTTGTCGCCAAAACCGTTGCCCGCTCAAACAAGGACTTGGCTGCCTCGAACGGAATCTCTAGAGATGAGAACGCCTCGTATGCCCTAGCCAGGCACTCGACGGCTGTCTCTGTTTCGCCCAAGCCTTGCCGGGCGAGACCTTCGGCCCGAGAAGCGAGAGCGGTTAGGTACTGCGTTCCCGCCGGCCCCAAATCTGTGAGCTTGCCTGCCGTTTCCAGAGCGCTCGCTGCATCTCCAGCCGCTATCTGCGCTTGGGCTAGCAGCATCAAACCCATAGGCATGTATCTCGGTTGCACGCCTACAGTAGCCCTTTCCTGCAGGGACGATGTTGACGGGCAAACGTAACCACTAGCAATCTCCAGTGCCCGCTCGACTCGCCCCAACTCGAGGGCAAGGGCCGTCTCGGCGATGTCGAGCCGCCCGAAGACCGCCCTGTCGGCTGTCGTTCCGCTACCGAAGGCCATCCTTGCCTCGGAAATACAGGATTCGGCCTCGGCCAGATCCCCCTTCAGGGCCAGGATCATCGCCCGTTCAGCCAACGCGTTGGTCAGGTCACGAGGGTAGCCCACCCGGCGGGCGAGGTCACTAGCCTCCACGGTCCGGCGCAGGGACTCGGGCCAATCGCCAGATAAAAAGCTGGCGCCTGATAGACTCAGGTGAAACAGAGCCTCCCAGTGTGGTGCACCTAGCCGTTGGGCGATAGACAAACCACGCTCTGCATGAAAGCGTATGAAGCGGTGGTCGCCAAGGCACATACCAATCTGCGCTAGTGTAAAATGCGCACGACAGCATATCGCGGGCTCTTGGGTTTGCTCGCCTAACGTTAAAGCGAGAAGAGCGTGTTCACGAGCAATTGCAATGTCACTTTGCCATAGCCTGAACATAGCCGCCGCCAAATTGGCTTCGGCTTCCGTTGTTGGCGATGCCAAACGCTTGGCTAGAGATAGGAGTTCCGCTGCCGTATCCGCCATGCCCTCTACATCGCCAAGTCGGGTCAGGATGTCAAAACGGGCGAAGTGTAGGTCGGCTAGTTCCT
>JAUSEJ010000591.1 GCA_030650265.1 Dehalococcoidia bacterium
GGCGGGTAAGCGTGCTTATTATACACTATTACACAGGCTATCTGTTGCCTAGAAAACTAGCCGAAAACTGGCTATAAGCCGAGACCTGCGAATTTGGCCCCCACTTGGAGGACTAATCCGGTCGCAAAACTGCGTGAATACCCCTACGTAGGTAGTGCTAAAAAGGGGACGTGATTCTCCACCGCTATTTCGAAAGAGGGTTTTCGGCTACGCTCCTGAAACGGGATCGAGGCGCGCTGTATCGACCGATTCGTCTTCGACGAACCACCGAAATTTGCCCAAGGTGTCGCCGAACGTATCGAGGTGGAAACGAATTGCTGATCTCACGTCCGCTAAAACCTCTTCGTAGGTGTCGCCTTCACCTACCACGACTCCCTTGAGTCCCAGAGGCAAGCCACGTAGCCGTCGGGATGCTTCTCAACTATCACCTTGTATTGTCCATTCATCGTGCTCCCTCCAGACTTCCGACAGGCTGAATCGATTGTATCATGCCATGTTGCTCAACGCCCTTCTGAATGCTGAATTCTGAATGCTGATCGCTACGTCGTTAGCCGGCGATACAACGAGGGCAATCGCTTGGGGAGGGAGGTGATGTCGTCGAGGATCTCGTAGCCGATGTCGCCACACATGGCTTTGAGGTAATCGTGGCCCCGCCGGTCTACGGTGAGACAGAAGGGTATGATGTCTCTGCGCCGGGCTTCGAGGAGGGCGACCCGGGTGTCGTAGACGGCGTAATCCTTCATGAAGCGATCGTAGGAATGGTTGGGTTTGCTGAAGTAGCTCGCGCCAGCCGTGGCGTCGAACCCATCGATGTTCCGAAAATGGTGAGAGCCATAGTCGTGGTCCTGCGGTCTGCCATCGCTCAACAGAAGGAGAATTTTGGTCTTGTACTCCTGCTTCTCGAGAAGATGGCTCGCATGGCGAATGGCCGGTCCCATGCGGGTTTCCTGGGCCGGGGCGATCCTGGCGATCCGCTTCTTGACTCCGGTTGTCAATTCCTCGGCCAGGTCCTTGACGACGTAGAACTCGACGTTGTCTCTGCCATGGCCGGAGAAGCAGTAGATGCCGTAGGCGTCGCCAATGGCTTCGAGGGCCTCGACCATGATCACGATGCTCTCCTTTTCGACGTCGATGATTCGCTTGCCCCGCTCGCCGTCGTCCTCGTCCAGCCTGGCCATATATGAACTCAGCTTGTAGCCCCCACTGACGCTCTCGTAGGTTGAAGCGCTCATGTCAAGGAGCAAAGCTACGCCGACGTCCCTCTCTACCTTGTTCTTTCGCCAGTAGAGCTTGTCGCTGGGCGCCACACCGGCCCTTTTCTCCACTATTGCCTCGATCACCGAATCCAGGTCGAATTCGTCGCCGTCCGGAAGCCGCCGCACTTTCTTGAAACGCTCATTGCGAAAGCGCTCGAACTCCCGTCTGACACCGGCTACGAGGCCGGAGTATGTCTTCAGGGTATCGGCATAGAACTCGCCGGAACCCTCGTCAAGCGAACGTTGCCGGAGTTGGCACCAATGGCGTTTGTACTCGTTGCGGAGATAATCCCACTCGTCGTAAAGGTATGCGCCGTCTTCGCCGGCGGGAAGGCCTGCCCGGGCGATGGACGGGTATGGCCGACCTCCGTCCGGACGACAGTCCGGGTCGACCCCCTCGCCCACCGGCTGGCCCGGCGCTCCCTTGAGAAGATTCATCGTTATGGCCTGAGAGGCATCAGACCCGCTCGCTTTGGCGCCGCTGATTTCGATTTCCACGCTCTTGCCTACTAGATCCTGCAGGGACTCCCTCTGATCCTGAGCACCTGTTTCTTGAAGGTCGGCGGGCGGCCTCTGTTCCTTCTGAGAAAGACGTTTGATGGTCTGCACCAGTTCGGGCTTGATTCCTCCCCGGTAATCTATCGGGCGCGGACTCCGGTACGGCTCCTCCCGGCGGTCCTTCTGCGGCTGGCTGCCCGACCCTTTGCCCCCACCCTGCCCGCCATTATTCATGTTCTGTCCTACGAAGTCCGAGACCATGCTCTCCGTGTCTTCATTTTGCGGCGTGTAGGCGCCTTCCAGCGGGTTCGAGGAATCCCAGCCCTTCGGATCGCGCGACCGCGGGTTGACGTTCTCTGTCTGGCTGAGGAGATTGTAGATGCGAATTGTCGCTTCGGCGCAATCCTCCACGGTGGCCCGACGGTTGCGAACCCGCCGGAGAATGGCGACCGCCTCAGCCAGCCGCGCTGATTGGCCGGACGGAACGGGGAAGAAGCCCCAGTTTTCGATGCTGACCTGAACAAGAACCTCGAGCAGGGCCTCCCTGACGGGAAGCGACGACACCTCCGGCCGTTTCGTCAAAGCGCCCTTCTGCGCCCTTTCGTAGGCGCCGAGGATGCCCCGATACTCGTGTTTCAGGAGATAGTCGACCCGCGTATCCTCGACGATCATGAAGAGGTCGGAAGCAAGCTTCCGGTCCGGGAAGAGGTCGAAGAAGCGCTGGAAATCGGTGATACTCTTGCCGGCCGTCCCTACCCTCTGGAGGATCGCCTGTCGGGTGTTCCCGAAGAGAAAGGCGCTTCTGGCAAAGCCGAATTCGAAAGTGCCAAACTCGAGGTGAGCGGCCTGATGAGTGGCGAGAACCTTGTAGTGGGCGAAATTGTGATCGGCAATCGCGTATTCGTCGACGGTGGTGGGCAGGAAGATCGACGTGCCTTCGGTGGCCGGCTGTTCGACCGATGACCAGCCGATACCCCTATCGGTTAGATCTTTGGTTGCGTAGATCTGGATGCCCTTAGCCGTCAACCCCTGACAATAGCGGCGAAGAATCTCTTTTACCTGCTTTAGCTGCACCGCCGCCGTGTCATTGACCTGTGCTACTACCATAAATTGACTGCTTTCTGACTGTCGTCAATGGGAAGACTCTCGCCCTTCCAAGGGTCTTTAGAACAAGCATGAAGCCTCAAAAATGACATTCCTTACTTAGCCAACTTCCTAGCAATACTCACGGCATCTTCGGCCAACTGCAGAGCTTCCCGGGCGTCCGATTCCCCAAAGATCTCCCATGGCGTTCGCAGTCCAGCTTCGTCTCCGTAGTCACTCTGCAAATGTATACCTGGACCGAGAAGTGTTGCGCTTTCGGCCAGCCGATCAATCAAAGAGTGAAGGTCATCGGCAAATCGTTTTTCCGTTAGCGCCTCCTATAGCAAAGCGCCCGGGTTGTGCGTGTGCCCAACCGGACCCAGGAGCGCTAGAACAGCCTTTGCAGCGTTTTCGACGGCTAGCTGGCTGTTATCCATACATGATCGCCAACGCTTTGAATCGATGTCCTGGCGAGTTTCGCCGAGGAATCCCTCAGCCAGTCGGAGTCGGTAGCGTGCTTCGTCATTTGACTGCAAATGGTTCCTCCCATTCGATCTTCCACGGAACGGAGGGTTCTTCCTGCCACCGCCAGACATCGCCAGCCTCGGAACGGGTCCGGTAAAGTCCCACTCTTTTGATCAGCCTCTGCAAGGCAGATAGCCTGTCAACCGCGTAGCCGCGATGGTCATAAAGGACTTGTCCGTCGAGAGCGATGTCCAAGTAAAGAGATGGCAGGTGAGCCTCGAATTCTTCAGGCGTTTTGGCCAGAATCGAGAATCCGCCACTCCGAACGGGAGGAAGGAGCCGCGTCAGGAAGATGTGTCGCTCAAACAGTCTATCCGGCAACCCTTCAGCAATTACCAGCAGGTCCCAGTCACTATCTTCATGAGCATCGCCTCTCGCTCGCGATCCGAAGAGGACTACGGCTATGAGATCCTCCCCGAGGCCGCGTCTCAGTGACTCGACCGCCTGTTCGAGGACGCCCACGATCGGTTGGTCTGGCGTATTCTTGATCGTTTCAGCCAATGATTGTCCCTAATTGCAGCAGAATAGTCTTTAACTGGCACCTATATAGCAAGCATGCTACTCAATCAGTTGATTAGACGAGCGAACTTGACTTTATTATAGCAAGAGGTTGTCACTTCTTCAAGCTCGGAAACCACGGCCTTGAAACCGGGGTTGACCTCACTGGACGCCTGTGATATAAGGATCTGCAATAGCGAGCCGGGAGTTCTACAATATGAAGATTAGACTGAGGCTTTTTGCGATGTACCGGGAGAAGGTGGGGCGAAGCGAGTTCGAGATGTCGGTGGCCGCAGGGACCACGGTTGGCGGCGTTCTCGTGCAGCTTATGGTGGACTACCCTTCCATCGCTGGTCTTGCCGGGGCGACCATGTTTGCCGTGGATCAGGAATTCGCGGTAGCCGACACGGTGTTGCAGGATGGGCAGGAACTGGCCCTGCTACCACCGGTTAGTGGAGGATGAAGTGTTCGAAATAACGGATAAGGAAGTAATAGCCGGCGATCTGGAAAAAGTAGTGCTCTCTAACGACGACGGCGCTGTGGTAACCTTCGCCGGTGTGGTGCGGGGCTTTTCCAAGGGGAAGAAGGTCCTCTACCTGGAATACGAAGCCTACAAGGAAATGGCGGAGAAGAAGATGGCGGTGATCGGCGACGAGATAAAGGCTCGTTGGCCCGTCGACGGCGTTGCCATTCGCCATCGCATCGGTCACCTCGAGATCGGGGACACCGCCGTCGCCATCGCCGTATCGTCGGCCCATCGCCGGGAGGCCTTCGAGGCCTGCCAGTACGCTATCGACCGGATCAAACAATTCGTGCCGGTTTGGAAGAAGGAGGTTTGGGAGGATGGCGATGTCTGGGTCGGACGCGAGGGAGGATAGCCCTTCTTTCGGATCAGCTACCGGACTGGGAAGCATGCTTGATCGAGAGACCATCCGCGAGTTACTTGGGGGCCAGTCTCCTCTGTTAGAAGGGATGCTCGACCAGGAAACGCAATTGCAGCCAAACGGCATCGACTTGACGCTAAAATCGGTCAGCACCATTGTATCACAGGGGTTTGTGGGCGCCTCGCCGGCAGAGAGAGTGTTGTCCTCGACTCAGGAAATCCCTTTCGGAGACGATGGTAGTCTGTCCTTATCGCCCGGGTCCTACCTTATTACTTTGAACGAGGTGGTTAACCTCCCGCTGGGGCTGGCTGCCCTTGGCCGGCCACGCTCCAGCCTTCTTCGCTGCGGCGTTGCCATCCACACGGCGGTATGGGACGCCGGCTACTCGGGCCGGTCACAGGCCCTGCTTGTGGTGTACAATCCTCACGGCTTTCGCCTCTCCCGCGACGCGCGAGTCATGCAGCTTGTATTCGTCCGTCTCTCTAAACAGGTTCCTCAGGGCTATGACGGCATCTATCAGGGAGAAAACGTCTAATGACCAATCAGCGCTCACTTGCGATTAATGCAGAATGATTCATTTGTGGGACCTTCCCCCGCCCCGTTCGTCTTATCTGGCAGAGGCGTATTGACAAACTAAGGGATGTTTATGTAGAATCCCTGGCTACGAGTCGGCAATTCGGAGATGAAAGGAATCACGGGTCCATGATCGAAGTCGAAAATCTAACCAAGTACTATGGGCCGAAGGCGGCGCTGGTCGACGTGAGCTTCTCTGTCAAGAAAGGTGAGATTGTCGGCCTTCTCGGTCCGAACGCGGCTGGGAAGACGACGGCTATGCGCATCATAACCGGCTTTATGCCTCCCACAAGCGGCAGGGCCCGGGTCGCTGGCTACGACGTGGTGGAGAAGTCTCTTGAGGTGCGGAAGCGCATTGGCTACATGCCCGAGATGACCCCTCTCTACACCGACATGTCGGTGCGGGAGTACCTCAGTTTCATGGGTCGGATCAAAGGGGTCGAACGCGGCTTGATTCGGGAGCGGGTGGACGCAACCATGAGGAAGACGGCCCTGACGGACGTCTCGAACACCATCGTTGGTAGATTATCCAAGGGCTACCGGCAACGCGTGGGCCTGGCGCAGGCAATGATTCACAACCCTGATGTGTTGATCCTTGATGAACCCACAGCGGGCTTCGATCCCAAGCAGCAAGCGGAAGCACGGCTCCTGATAAAGAGCCTCGCCGGCGAGCACACCGTTATCCTCAGCACTCACATTCTGACCGACGTGAGCATCATGTGCAGCCGCGTGATCATTATAGACCAGGGTAAGATCGCCGCCGAGGATACACCGGAAAATCTTACGAGGAAACTCAAGGGTGCTGACAGGATCCAACTTCTGATTCGCGGTCCGGAACGTGAAGTAAAAATGAAGCTGGCGGCTGTCGAGAAGGTGACCAAGGTTGAAGCCAAGACGCAAAAAGGCGGCTTGAGCAGCTACGCCGTGGATTGCCAATTGGGCGCCGATGTCCGGGAGAAACTCGCTTCAACGGTGGTTGCCGGTGGCTGGGGACTGGTGGAGTTGCGGCGCGAAGTCATGAGTCTCGAGGACATATTCCTCCAGTTGACCACAGAGGAGGCACACGTATGAGAAACACTCTTGTTTTAACCGGCAAGGAACTGAGGTCATATTTCGTCTCTCCCGTCGCCTACGTGGTAATGGCCGCCTTCCTCGTGATTAACGGCTATTTCTTTGCCACCATGATCTTCTTCTCCCAAGAATCATCGCTACGTTACCTTTTCAGTGACATGAGCATCGTCCTGTTGCTCCTCACGCCAATCATGACCATGCGTTTGCTGTCTGAAGAGAAGAAGACTGGCACCATCGAACTGCTTCTCACCTCACCGATGCGGGATGGTGAAGTGGTCATCGGCAAATTCCTCGCCTCCTTTGTCTTTCTGGGAGTCATGCTAGCTCTGACTGGCTACTATTCCTTGTTGATCGTGGCTTTTGGCAAGCCGGACTGGGGGCCTATTCTCAGTGGTTACCTTGGTGTGGTGCTGCTTGGCGCCAGCTTTCTGTCCATTGGGCTGCTCACCTCTTCTTTGACCCAGAATCAAATCGTAGCTGCCGTGTTGAGCTTCGCTGTGTTAATGGTCTTGTGGCTAATAACCTGGGTAGGGGACTTCGCCGGACCGCAGTTTAAAGACATAATCGCCTACATTGGACTGATGGATCATTTCGATGACTTCACCAAAGGAGTGATAAACCTTAAGGACGTTGTCTTCTATTGCAGCGTCGTTGCGATATCTCTTCTCGTCACCGTGAGAGTCCTCGAATCGAGGAGGTGGAAGTAGTGCAAAAGTGGATTGATGAGTTAAGCTTACCGGCCGGCTTTGGCGGCCTGGTCGTTCTGGCAGGGGCAATCGGCTATTATTTCCTCAATACAAGTTTTGACTGGACAGTGGGCGCCCTTTTCATCTTGGGGTTATTGCTTCTCGCGGTGTTCTTCTATGGCAACTCCGTGGCAATCAGACGCAGCGTTGGCACCCGCCAGCTCCGGTATGGCACAAACGCCATAATAATGGTGGCGGCCTTGTTCGGCATTCTGATACTGGTAAACGTATTTGTGGCCCGAAACGCCAAGCAATGGGACACGACGGCAGCGGGAGAATTCTCCTTGTCCGCGGAGTCCCTGAGAGCTCTGGCTAACATCAAGGACCCTATCCACGTGATCGGTTTCTTTAGCACAGGAGACGCCAGCCAGCAGAAAGCCAAGGACCTGCTGCAGCAGTACGAAGTAAAGAGCTCCAAGATCAGCCACGAGTTCATCGACCCTGATGTCAGGCCTGCCGAGGCGCAGAGATATGAGATCAGAGACTATGGCACGATGGTGTTCCTGCGTGGAGCACGCCGTCAAGATGTTACCACCCTCGACGAGAGCAGTATTACCAGCGCTTTCGTGAGAGTGACCGCCGACAAGGCGATAAGAGTGGCCTTTCTTACAGGCCACGGCGAGAAAGCCATCACCACAGCCGATCGGACCGGTTACATGCAGTTAAAGACTTTCCTCGAGCAGAACAACTACCAGGTCGATCCGATTAACTTGACGATTAGCCCGACCATACCGTCCGATATCGCCGTGCTGATAGTGGCCGGACCCCGCACGTCGCTCCTCGATCCGGAGAAGGAATCTATCAAGAGCTATCTCGCGGGCGGGGGACGAATGCTCCTCATGGGCGATCCGGGTGTCGATGGTACCCTCAACGATGTTATCTCCAAGTGGGGAGTATCGGTCGGCACAGGTGTTGCCATCGACCCGCGCATCTCGGCCCCGGGGGACCTGAGCACGGTCATAGTGCAGAACTATCTCTGGAGTCCGATCACCAAAGACATGGATGGCATGACCGTTCTGCCCCTCGCTACTAACGTCACCAAGCAACTACCGGCGCCGCAAGGAATCTGGTACGACACGCTCCTTGAGACAACGGACTCAGGCTGGGTCGAGATGGACACAAAAGAGGCCAATTACGATCAAGGAGTCGACATCAAGGGCCCGGTCGCCATGGGAGTGGCCGTCACAGAGCAGACACCGGCATTGCCGGGAACGTCGCCGTCTGCCGCGACCAACGATCATCCCAGGCTGGTAGTCTTCGGCGATTCAGATTTCGTTGCCAATGGCTTTATCGGGTATGGCGCCAACGTCGACCTGTTCCTAAACTCTGTCAACTGGCTAGCACTAGCCGATCAAGAGATCGCCATCAAGGCGAAGCCAATGACTGACAAGTCGATGACGCTCAGTAGTGGCGAAGGTAGCTTCATTCTGCTCACCAGCGCTGCCCTTCTTCCTGGCATCGTTCTCGCCGCCGGCGCTGCGGTGTGGTGGAGGAGGAGGTAGCGATGAGCTATCGTACAACAGTAGTCCTTGTCGCTCTTTTGGCCATTGCCGCCGGCTATATGTATTTCTTTACCCCCAAGGAGAAGGAGCCGGAGTTTGCGGACTATGGCGACCTGAGCGTGCTAAGAATGGAGGTCGGGACCATGCGCTCGCTTGAGGTCAGGCGCGGCGACAGCGTGGTTTCCGTCAAGAGGAATCCGCAGGGAGGCTGGGATCTGGTGGCGCCCCAACAGGCCGAGGGCGACCAGCCCCGCATCGCCAATGTAATGGAGACCCTTTCATTCCTGTCGGCCAGCCGGGTTCTTACGACCGGGGTCAGCAATCTAATTGACTTTGGCCTGGATAAGCCGGATACGCAGGTTACTATTGGCATTGGCAGCGCCGAATTCATTCAGTTGTTCATCGGTAGCCCGAATCCCAGTGCCTCTAGCTACTACGTGAAGAAATCGGGAAGCGACAGCGTCTTTCTGGTTGACGCCTATAGCATGAATCTGCTCAAAACCCTTATCAATCCGTTGCCAATTGCCCAACCGACGCCCACGCCTGAGCCGGGCGGGTTCCCGACACCGCCTACGGGGAGCTAGGTCGGCAAACGAGTCAATATGGTCTACCGTAAGGGCGTCCTTCCAGAGAAGGACGCCCTTACACTACTCTGCCGCAGAAAGACGAATCCTTCTTTGAAAGACGCTCCCCTGGGCCACGGACCCTTCGCTCCCCTCAGGGTGACAGGAATAACAAACGGGACTCAGGGTGACAGAAGGGTGACCGAGCTTTGCCTTATTTCGCCTCGATGATCCGATAGTTTGGCCCGGCCTTCTCCACCCGGCCGACGAGCGGTTGATGTACGGCTATCACCAGAGCGTTTCGCTCGATAGCCCAGTCCATCAATCTTCTCTTCGTTTCCAGCGATACCAGAGGCTCGAGGTCGAAGGAGGAGACCCAGGCCAATCTCTCCAACTGGACCTTGTATTGGGCGATGTCGCCCACGAAGATCGCTGTCTCCCCCTGAGACTCGACGATAACGCTTTGATGAAACCGCGTATGGCCCGGGCTGAGGATACAGCGCACCTCAGGAGTTACCCTGGTGTCGCCCTCGATCAGCCGGAGTTGGCCGCTGTCTAGAAGGGGTAGGAAATTCTCCGAAAGATAAGTAGCTCTGGTTCGCTCGTTGGGATGCGTGGCGTCTTCCCACTCTCCCTTCTGGATCCAGTACTCCGCGCGGGGAAATGTAGGCACCGGAGCCCCATCGCTCAACCTCGTATTGCTGCCGCAATGGTCGGCGTGCAAATGGGTATTGATCACGATGTCCACGTCATCCGGGTAGACCCCGTGGAGAGCCAGGTCCTCAACCAGACTCCGTTCTCGCTGGATGCCAAATAGCTCTACATGTCTGGGCGACATCTTCGAGCCATATCCGGTCTCGACCAGAATGGTTTTGCCGCCGGACCGGATGACCAGGCTTTGCAAGTAAAGTGGGATGCGGTTCAGCGGATCGGCCTTCACCTCTCGCTCCCAGAGGACCTTGGGCACGACACCGAAAACGGCGCCCCCGTCCATCATGAACAGCCCGTCGCTGACGACTTCTAATTCAACGTTGCCAAGGAGCATGCCTTGACCTCCAGCTTTTATCGCCACAACTTCCCTTTCAAGGACCATGCCATCATTATATGGCAAGGCCAATTGCCCGTCCAACAACGTGTAAATGAGATCTGATGAAGTTGGAGCGGTAAATACGTTGGCTGAAATTATAGACACGACCTGGCAGTAGTGATATACTGGCACCCGAAAGTTTGCCGAATCAATTGCAG
>JAUSEJ010000880.1 GCA_030650265.1 Dehalococcoidia bacterium
GTCCTCTGATGCGCGGCTCAAGGTCCTTGACGCACTCTGCCGACTGCGCTAACATTCTATCGAGCAGTTGCTCCTGCTCATCCATCGGGGTGTCCTCCTTTCTAGGTTTGTCTCCTAGAAACCAGGATACCCCATTTCTGCTCTCTTGCCTACATCTATGTCATCCACCCGCGTCTACGGGGATGGCTTGACAAATTGAGTGACGAAGAGCTTGAGGTACTGGGCAGGGGATTGCGGGCCCTGCGCGCGAAGGCACAGGGCGGAACTGCCGGTGTGATGACTGAATGCCCTGGCCCGATCACGGAAATTCCAGAAGAACCGAATAACTAGGGGGAACATAATTGGCAGCCACTTCTCTAACAGCGGATAATCCGGGCGGCCACCAGAGTATGAGGCAGTCATTGAGCCGCACCCGAACCATTATGGTTATGGTTGGGATCATGGTTGGCATGCTTCTGGCGGCCATCGATCAAACAGTGGTCGGTACGGCAATGCCGAGGATAATTGCCGATCTGAATGGACTGCAACACTATGCCTGGGTTTTCACTGCCTACATGCTGACTTCGACGGTGATGGTGCCGATATATGGCAAACTCTCCGATATCTATGGTCGGAGGCCGTTTTTTCTGGCGGGAATCGTCATCTTCTTGATCGGGTCGGCTCTTTCGGGCCTCAGCCAGGACATGACGCAACTCATCATCTTCCGTGGCATTCAAGGTCTTGGCGCCGGCGCGATGATGCCCATAAGCCAGGCCATCATTGGAGATTTATTCACTCCTGCCGAACGGGGAAAATGGCAAGGTATAATGATGGCCGTCTTCGGACTGGCGACCATTACCGGTCCGACAATAGGTGGCCTCATTACGGATAATTGGGGCTGGCACTGGGTATTCTACGTCAACATGCCCATTGGCATCCTGGCGCTGTTAACCGCAGGGTTGGCAATGCCGGCCTTAAGCAGCCACAGAGAGCATACTATTGACTATTTTGGCGCCGCCACTCTCGTGGCTGGTACCACGCCATTGTTGTTGGCTTTCTCCTGGGCGGGCGGCCAATACGAATGGCTGTCGGTCCAGATCATTGGCTTGCTGGCAGTGTCGCTGGTGATGTTTGTCGCCTTCTATCTAATAGTGATGCGTAGTCCTGAACCGATAATCAGTCCACGCTTGTTCAACAACAGCATTTTCTCAGTATCGATCATCACCACCTTCCTCGTCTCCGTCGGGATGTTTGGGGCGATCATGTATCTTCCCCTATTTGTTCAGGGTGCGTTGGGAATTAGCGCCACCAATTCAGGGGCGATACTCACACCCATGATGCTTGGCGTGATGGCCAGTAGCATCATGGGTGGACAATTATTGGCGCGAACGGGGCGCTACAAGGTCCTGGCATTGGGTAGCTTTGTGGTCGCCGGCGTTGGCATGTTCCTGCTGTCCACGATGACCATAGCCACTTCTCAGAACGAAATCATCAGGAACATGGTAATTGTCGGCCTGGGAATGGGCGTGACCATGAGCTTGTTTACGGTGGTAGTGCAGAATGCTTTTCCGCCAAGGCAGCTTGGCGAAGTTACCGCCAGTCTGGCGTTCTTCCGCTCAATCGGCGGCACTATTGGTGTGGCAATTCTTGGTTCTGTAATGGCCAACCGGTTTAGCAGCGCCTTGCAGGGCAACATTCCTGACCAGCTCAAGGCAATTATACCGCCATCCCAGTTGGCTGCTCTCGAGAACCCGGAGGTTCTGCTTTCGCCGGAAACGACTGTAAGAATTCAGCAAGGCTTTGCCGCCATGGGTCCCCAGGGCCAGGCGATCTTCCAACAGTTGATGACGGCCATTCAATCCAGTCTGGCTTCGGCGATAAGCGGTCTGTTCATGGTTAGCGTCAGTGCCATGGCCCTTGCTTTTGTCGCCACCCTTTTCCTCCGGGAGATTCCTTTGCGCAAGACTCACCACGACGTGCCGCTGGCGGTGGAGTCGTTGGAGGCCCTGAGTACGGAGTCCGTTGACACCGAGGCGGAGGAGTGAAGAGCAAATTCTGGCAAGGAATGAGGAGGATACTGTGACAAAAGTAGCTCTGATAAAGACAGGCGATCGCGCTTCTGGCGTGGTCCGGGGCATTGACCTACTGGGCATAAATCCGGTGCGCGGGAAGCACGTCACGTTAAAGCCGAACTTCAATACGGCCGACCCGGCGCCGGGGTCCACTGACAACGAGACTCTGCGTTCGCTCATCTTGAAACTGCGCGAGATGGGCGTCAGGGGGATCACCGTGGCCGAGCGGTCGGCGCCGGATACCCGCGAGACGATGGAGGCCAAGGGGATCTTCGCCCTGGCCGAGGAGTTGGGATTCGAGTTGGTCAACCTGCATGATCTTGGCGAGGATAGTTTCGTCACGATTCAGCCGCCGGGAAGCCACTGGCAGGATGGATTTCTCTTTCCGAAGCTTTATCAGGAGGCCGAGTCGATCGTCGAAACGTGCTGTTTGAAGACGCACGGCCACGGCGGTCATTTCACTCTCTCCCTGAAGTTGGCCGTTGGCATGGTGCCGCGGGCGGGTAACAAGCTGATGCGCGAGATGCACTCTTCGCCGCACCAGAGGCGGATGATCGCCGAGTTGAACTGGCCTTTCAAACC
>JAUSEJ010000884.1 GCA_030650265.1 Dehalococcoidia bacterium
CTAGCCCTCGGCACGTTCGTGATCGGGATTGTGGTGATCGTCGTGCTCTATCTCGAGCCGTCCTTGAAAACTAGCCGCACGCCAGCCAAATCAGAGAAAGAAGACTGGCGCCACTGAGACCTAGAAACCTAGCCGGCAACCCGTCTCTGTAGACAACGGAGACGGGTTAGGCCGGAAGATATCGGCTAACGATAGGATGAAGGCAACCGTGAAAGCTACCAGACGAACGACGAAGTGAGCAAAAAGATGAGCCTGCTTGCTGCCTCGCGCCCTCATCAGGCCCACTTTGGTCGCTACGAGCGTCAGATTGGCCACGGTCGCTGCCAGAAGCAACTGGAAGAGCGTCTTGGTGCGTCCGAAGTAGCGTGCTTGTCGCATGCCCAGTTGCATCAATCTGGCGATCCTATGCTCTGCCGCCTGACGCGATTTCCGGTAAGGGCCAAAGGCCTCGCTCTTCTGAAAGGCTCTCGCCTCTTGCAGGAGTCTCTCTTGGGGATGGATACTCACCGTTCGTCCCTTGCCCGGCTCCGCCTTCACACATTGCGGCCGCATCACACAGGCAGCGCAAACCGCCGCGTCGAAGTGGAAGGCTTGCAGCTGCACATCGTTGCCTTCCCGATCTCGGCGCTTGCCGTTCGGCATTACCGTCTGACATTCCTGTCCGGCCGGGCAAGTGCAGGTCGTCGTCTCCAGATCGATCTGGAAGTCCTCTTTGGCGAAGTATGCGGTATTTGGCCGATCAGGCACCTTCGCCGTCATCTTGCGGCCAGCATCGGCGAACTCCAGGCGCGTGCCACCGTCTCCGTAGGCACAATCGCCGATCGTCTCCTCGACCTCAACATCGGCGTTCTTCTCACTCTGCTCAACAAGCTCCAGCGCCTTTTCCTTGTCAGGAGCGTTGCCGGGCAGCACAGCCACCGCCGTGATCAGTTGGCTCTCGGGATCGACCGCCACCGCCGCCTTGTGTCCATCAAAGCGCTTGGCCTTGCTCTTGCGTCCGTGACGCATTTCCGGGTCATGCACCGAGACCACCCGATCCTTGGCGACCCCCTCCTTGATGCTGGCCCCTGCCGGCTGGCGCTCGATATCCTGAAGCAGCAACTGCGAGAGCAGCTCGGCCGCCTCGGTCAATTGTTTGTACTCGTCGCTATCGAGAAGGTACTTGGTGAGCGTCTGGCGGGCCGTCTCCAAGAGGCGGTCGGCATCGGCCACGATGCCCTGCAGGAACTTCTGCCGCGCCTTCGCATTCTCCCAGTCGACGTCAGCCTCACCCTTAATGCTGACCGCAGTGAAATAGCGCGACAGGTCGTTGGCCTTGGCCCACTCTTCAGGCTTGCTGCCATTCAGGTCAGCCAGTACCCCCACCAGCTTAACGACGCCATCGGCCAAGAGATTGTAGGTGTCCTTGACGGCACCTCGGCCGAGGATATTGCTCGTGTCGAGGGCTAACTTGATCTTGCGATTCTTGAGATGACCGGTCTGGCGAGCGAAGGCAAGGCTCTTCTTGAAGATCGCGCCCACCTCTTCATGGATGACCAACTGGGATCGAAAGAGCTGGAGGGTGCTCTTGGCGAAGGGGCGCGCGTCGAGCTCGATGCCGAGAGCCACTTTCCAACGCAGGTCGAAGTCAGCGCGGGCCTTCGCCTCTTCGTCCGACACCCGATCATAGGTTTGCAGAAGGAGGGCCGTCGCGAGGAGGCTGGGTGGCACACTCGGGCAACCGTTGTTGAGACAGTACAGCCTGGCAAAGTCCACGTCGCGAAAGAGCTTGCCGCGCTGGCTGGCGAGGAATCCATAGAACGAGTTGCGGCCGACGAAGTCGAGGTAAACGTGGTCAGCCTCAAAGAGACCAAGCTGGTCCGAGCGTTTGCCGAGCATAGCGAGCCCCCGAACGTAAGTTCGGTGCGATTATATCATATCGACCGGCCAAACAAGACTTATCGGCCGGGTTTCTAGAGGGTAACTAGAAACTCTTCCAGCAGCGCCAGTCCTATTTCGGCGTTGGCGTGCGCGAGGGGCGAGAGCTGCTCGCCAAAGTCGAAGTCCTCGCCGGGCAGCGAGAGGAG
>JAUSEJ010000887.1 GCA_030650265.1 Dehalococcoidia bacterium
GGCTCTGGTGACCTGGATCACGCCGCCTTTGGAACTAGAATAGACTGAGAGGCGAGGCAAGGCCACCAGTCCGCCCGCCGAAGCGATGTTGATTATCTTGCCTCGCTTCTGCTCGATCATCACTTTGCCTGCCTCCACGCAACAGAAGAAGGTGCCTTTGAGGTTAATATCGGTGATCTGGTCCCATTCTTCCTCCGTGACCTTGTCAGCCCGCTTGTAGATCGGACTGATCCCGGCGCTGTTTACCAGGACGTCTATCTTGCCGAAGGTCTCTGAGCACGCCTTGACGAGATTGACGATATCAGACACCTTCGCCACGTCGGTCGGTACTGCCAGCGCTTTTCTCCCCAGATTTCTGACTTCTGCCGCGACGCTTTCGAGGTCGCTGGCCTTTCGGGCTGCCAGCACCAGGTCAGCCCCGTGTTCGGCCAGAGACAGGGCGATAGCCCTGCCAATACCCCGGCTAGCGCCGGTTACGATTGCTACCTTGTCCTCCAGCGAAAAAATAGCGGGCAATGCCTATCTCCCTTCACGCCTTGGTCTTCCTGGTATCCTTCTCGGCGATATTTGCCAACTTCCTCGCCATCTTCTTGCGAGCCTCGACATCGTAGTTGGCGATGATGGCGACCTTCTCGGCCTGGGGCGAGCCGCCGCCATGAATGCCGGCCACGGCCCAGACGCCGCCAAACCGGGAGACTGTATAGTCCTCGATGAGCATGAAGCAACGAATACGGTCTTCGGTGGTCACGTCTGCTCTGCCCTTCAGGTACTTCTCCATGTAGGGACCGATCTCCGGACTGAAGTAGCTTTCCTCGGAAGGCATGGTGGCGCACAAGCCACCGGCAATGTCCTGGACGGTCTCATATTCATGGTGTAGGTTGGTTCCCGCGTGATATTTTCCCGAGTTGACAAAGACCGCGTCGGGATAGTAAGTGCCGGACGATCGACGCTGTCCCTTCAACGACCCGGCTATGCCGCAGGCGTAGACCATTTCCCCTGTCATGATCATATCGGTGATCTTGTCTCTTACGTGGGAGGCTTTCTCGACGCCGTTGTAATCGGCGATCTGCGCCGCCATCCCGATAAGAAGGTCGGTCGTCGCCGGCTTGCAGCCGCAGTAGCTATGGCGGTGATAGGTAGCAAAGTAATTGGCCACGAGGCCGGCGGCCTGCCATTCGCCGCACATAAACACCCTTTCCCAGGGGACGAAGACATTGTCGAAGATGGTGAGCGAGTCGACGAAGCAGTACTTGGAACTGGCCGGTCGCTCAAGCTTTCTTCCCCCGGCCGGGGCAGCGGTCGTGCAGATCAAGGTGACACCGGGAGCATCGGTCGGTACAGCGCAACAAACGGCATAATCCGCATCGGCCTCTGTGAGGGCGCGGGTCGGCATTACTAGCAACTCTTCCGAGTAAGGGGCAATAGTGTTATGGGCCTTGGCCCCCTTGATCACGATGCCATCAGCCCGTCTTTCGACCACGTGTACGTACATATCCGGATCGGCCTGCTCGTGCGGGCGAAGGTTGCGGTCTCCCTTCACGTCCGTCATCGAACCCGCCAGGGTCATATCGTTTTCCTGAACGAACTTCAAGTATTCGAGAAAACGCGGGTGATAGTTGGTGCCCAGCTTCTGATCCATCTCGTGCGTGACGACAGAGACGGCATTGAGGCCATCGATGCCCATGCAACGCTGAATACAGCCGCCGGTTATGCGACAGAACATGCGCGTCATATCCACCTTCTTCATGAGGTCGTCGGTGCTTTGGTGGATATGAACGAAACGGTTGATCTTCTCCCCGGTCAGGTGAGATGTGGCCGTCGTTAGCCCGTCGTATTGAGGGTCATTGGCCAGATCATAGGTCAGCGAGATCGTGTTTATGCCCGGAATTATGCGCGGCTCTTCCCAGATCTTCTCGATCTTCTTTCCCCCGAGGTAGACATTGGGCTTCATCGATTTGAGCTTCGCAAGGTAGTCCGATGATGTCCTCATCCCATTATTCTCCATTTTCTTTCATAAACTGCTGTTGTTCACAATCCCCGGCGGAACCGGTTGGCTAATGAGCCTAATCAAGATTTCCCCGGAATAGCTCTTGGGCGATATTCCGGCGCAAGATCTCGCTCGTTCCATCGGCAATCCGCACCGTTCTCGCATGTTGAAAACCACGGTAGAGGGCGGTCTCGTTTGTCACGCCCATGCCGCCGAAAACCTGGATGCAGCGATCGTATACCCGGAAGCACATTTCGGTGGCAAAGGCCTTGGTCATATTCATTTCCTTGACGACACGCTCGCCCCGGTCGATCATGTTGGCTAGCGCCAGGCCCATGCACTTGGCGGCGTGCAATTCGATGGCGCACTCGGCAAGCTGGAAGGAGACGCCTTGGTTCATGGCGATCGGCCCATTGAAGGCGATTCGCTCCTGGCTATATTTGGTCGCCTTCCTAAGCGCCCATTGGGACATGCCAACGGCCCGGCCAGTGTTGAAAAGCCGGCCATTGGCGACGCCTGCCATCGCCAGTCGAAATCCCTGACCAAGCTCGCCGACCAGTTGGCTATTTGGCACCCGCACGTCGGAAAACGAAAGGATTCCTTTGTTGCCGCCGACCTCTCCCCAGATGCGAATGACGGCGGTCGAATAACCGGGTGATTTGGCATCCACGAAGAAACAACTGATGCCGCCCCGGCGAGCGGCCGCCAGTACAGGGTCGGTGATGGCGAAGACCAGCACGAAATCGGCGTAGGGGCCGCCGCTGATCCATTGCTTGGTGCCGTTTATTATCCAATCGTCGCCATCGCGTACGGCGCGGGTCTTCATATTCCAGGCGTCGGACCCGGCGTCCGGCTCCGACATGGCGAAGGCCACGGCCTTTTCGCCAGAACTGAGGGAGGGGAGGACCTGGCTGCGGCAGGGGTCCGGTAGTCCGAGCAGCAAGGGTCCGGGACCGGTGGCCCAATGGGAGATGCTTACGTGTGGCAACTCGTATTCCGGCCCGTAAGCGGAGTTAAGCAGTTCCCAAACATTGAAGGTGGTCAGGGCTCCCCTTCCACCGCCTCCCAGTTCCTTGGGGAGGGTGATTGTGAAGAAGCCGGCCTTGGATGAGGCCATCCTGACTTGCCGGAAAAGATCGCGGACCTTTGGTACCTCACGTCCGTCTTCATCGTACATGTAGCGCCCGTTGGAAAAAAGCTGATGATTCTCCTTTTCCAGTGGGATGGACACCTGATCGTTGAACCGTCGCAGCCCGTCTACGATCATTCGTTCTTCTTCGGGAATGTCAAAAGCCATGTCTTCTCCTTTTTCCATCTCTCAAATGGGATCCGCGCCCGTGGCGAAGACGGAACGAAGTCTGATCCTTTTGGGAACTAGCTAATCTTATCACAGGAATCAAAATGCGTATAGGCCAGGATTGACCAATTTGATTGGTAATCTCTGTCTGGACATGTGCGGTCCGATCCTACTAGTTTCATTGGATTGTCATGTCGGGAAGCGAAGCGGATGCGAGTTCCGGGCTGGTCAGGAGAATGTGTTGGGGGTGGCAATTACGCTATATATTAGGCTTCTTGATGCAATCGCGTTTGCTCCGGCGGTAAACGAGAAATGGGGGAATTACCACCCTAGCAGATTACTTCCTCATCAACCAGACCCTTGATTTGCCTGCTTGACATTCCCAGTAGTTTGCCAAGCACGTAGTCGTTGTGCGAGCCTGGTGACGGGTTCGGCTGGCGGATGGAGCCCGGCGTCTCGCTGAGCTTCCAGGGAATACCGTACACGGCCTCCGCCGGCGAGAAGTTGGGATGCTCAACCGTGACCATGCTTCGCCGGTACTCGCAATGAGCGTTGAGAAACAGATCTTCGGCGTTGAAAATGGGGAAAGCGGCCACCCCGTGGGATTGGAGCAACTCTGTAACCTCCTTGTGTGTCCGCTGCATGGTCCACTCCTCGATGAGGTCGTCCAATTCATCCTGATGGTTGAGCCGTTGGTAGAGGTCAGCGAACCTCTCATCGCTGCTCCACGGCGGCTTACCGAGGGCCTGGCACAAGCCATTCCATTCTTCTTCCGTCTTGACTGCGATCGACACCCACTTGTCGTCGCCACCGCAGCGATATATGCCGTGGGGAGCCATACCGGGATAACGGTTCCCTTGCCTGCCCAGAACATGGCCGCTCATAGTGCACTCCAGCACAGACTCCCCGAAACTGCATAACGCTGCCTCGCCCTGGGCCAGATCGATGAACTGCCCCTTGCCGCTGCGCTCGCGATATTCCAGAGCAGCCAGGACTGCGAAGAAGGCATAGGTCGCGGCCGTCGGGTCGAGGTCGGCAAGGTCCTCTTGCACCTTCTCCTCCCCGTGGTAGCCCAGATGACTCTTGATACCATACAGAGCCGCTAAGGACGGGCCGTACGTTAGGATATCCCACCAGGGGCCATCTTGACCGACGGCAGACAGGGAGGCGACGATTATGTCCGGCTTGACTTGACGTAGCGCCTCGTAGTCCAAGCCAAACCGCTTCATCACTCGGGGTGAGAAGTTGTCGAAGACGATGTCGCTAACCTTTACGATCTCTTTGAACAGCTCCTGGCCCCGCGCCTTGGTCAAATCGAGGGTGACGCTCAGCTTGTTGCGACCATAGTTTTGGAAGGACATCGGGTCGGTTGGACCCGCAGCCGGTCTTCTACCCCCGGCTGTCATTTTCTGTCGCCGGGCGGTATCGACCCGAATCACCTCGGCGCCGTAGTCGGCCAGGTAGTGCCCCAGCATAGGGCCGACCCAAACCTGTCCAAGGTCGATCACCCTGTATCCCTCGAGCGGCAATGTCGCCATAGTTATGCCTCCCACAGAGGTTAGACAACGCCCGCCTGCGCCATCTTCACCAGGTCCTGCTTGCTACAGCAAAGTCGCTTGCAAAAAATCTGAACGTTGTGCTCACCCAGCCTGGGCGCCGGCAGCGTCAGCTCCCATGGCGTCTCCGTTAGCTTGTAAGGGGCACCGGGAACCTTCACTTTACCACTCCCCGGCACATCGACCTCCACAAAGAACTCTCTCACCCGCAACTGCTCGCTGTCGAGGACTTCGTCCATATTCCTCACCGGCTGAAAAGGAAGATGGCGCTCCCGACAAATCTCGAATATCTCTTGCTTGGTATGCGACATCAACCAGGGCGCCAGCAGGGCGTCGATTTCGTCCCCATACTTGGACATCTTGACCCGGTTCTGGTAGCGAGGATCGCTCGCCCATTCGGGGTTACCCAGAACATCCACGAAGACGTGCCAGTGCCTGTCCTGCGTGGTGATGATCTCGACGTACCCGTCCTTGCAGGGGAGAAC
>JAUSEJ010000889.1 GCA_030650265.1 Dehalococcoidia bacterium
GGCACGCCAAGCTCGATGAAGTCAGCGCCACCGTCGACCAGGCCTGTCACCAAGGGAACCGTACTAGCAATGTCAGGGAAACCAACCGTCAGATAGGTTATCAGGCCAATCCGGTTTCTGGCCTTAATCTCTTTGAACTTCTCGCTAATCCTGCTCATATATTGGATTCTACAACCTCAATCAAACGGGCTACCATCAATGCTGTACTATTATAAACGAAATAGGCGAAATGGTACATCCGCTACTTCGCATCAATGCGAGTCGCATGTGCGCCCTGCGGCGCATCCAAGATCATGAAGTGTGTTTTTTCTTGCCGCCGGCGGCAACGGAATCGAGTATGACGACTGCACCTCGAACCCAAGGAATCAGCAGACGCAAAACTAGAGCGTCACGCCGAGAGCCGAGGCAACTGTGTGCATGTCCTTGTCACCTCTGCCGCTCAAACTCACGATGATTGCGGCTTCGCCAGGCAGAGAGGGAGCAAAGCCAGCAGCGTAAGCCACAGCATGAGCCGATTCCAGCGCCGGGATTATCCCCTCGGTCTGGCAGAGCAGCTTGAATCCTTCCAGAGCCTCCCCATCGGTCACAGAGACGTATCGGGCTCGCCCGGAGTCCCGTAGGTAGCTGTGCTCGGGACCAACCCCCGGATAATCCAGACCGGCGGAAATACTATGGGTTTCGATCACCTGGCCCCATTGATCTTGCAGAAGATATGACTTAGAGCCGTGCAGGACACCCACCCTGCCAGCGCAGAGCGTTGCGGCATGCTTGGTGGTAGCCAGGCCGAGGCCACCGGCTTCCACCCCGACCAGATTCACGCTGGCATCGCCGATGAAGTCGTAGAAGATCCCCATGGCATTGCTGCCACCACCCACGCAAGCGATGACATAATCAGGCAGACGCCCGATCATCCCGACGATCTGCTCTCTGGCCTCCCTGCCAATTATTGACTGGAAGTCCCTCACTACCTCGGGATAGGGATGCGGACCGACCACGCTTCCGATCAAGTAGTAGGTGTCTTCGATGTTGGTCACCCAGTCACGAATCGCCTCGTTAATTGCATCCTTCAGAGTGCGGCTGCCGCTGGTGACCGATCGCACTTCCGAACCGAGAAGCTTCATGCGAAAGACGTTGAGGGACTGACGATGGATATCCTCTTCCCCCATATAAATCACGCAGTCAATGCCCAACATCGCGCAGACTGTGGCGACAGCGACCCCATGCTGGCCTGCACCCGTTTCAGCGATTATTCTTCTCTTGCCCATCCTCTTGGCGAGTAGACCCTGACCAAGGGCGTTGTTGATCTTGTGGGCGCCTGTATGGGCAAGGTCCTCTCTCTTGAGAAAAATCCGGGCTCCCCCGCATCGTTCGGTGAGCTTACTCGCGAAATACAAGGGAGTAGGACGGCCGACGTAGTCCTTGAGCAGACCGGAAAGCTCCTGCTGAAATCCTGCATCGGCGACGACCTGCCTGTACATGCCTTCAAGCTCCGCCAGGGCGGGCATTAGCGTCTCGGGCACGAATTTGCCGCCGAATGACCCGTAATGCCCACCGGCATCGGGAAGTCGCGTTGCCGAGGCGAATTCTTCCGTCACGGTCGACGGCTTAGTGCCTCGCTCCTGTCCAGGTTTGCTCATCCTCTACTCCTCGCCGCGGCAACAAAAGCCTTGATCTTACCCTCGTCTTTGACCCCGTCGGTCTCCACCCCGGTCGAGACGTCCACACCCCAGGGCCTCACCAGCCTGCATGCATGCGCGACATTTGTCGGAGTCAAACCGCCGGCCAACAAAACTGGTAGCGCTTCCGACAGCTCTCCCAGTGATTCCCAGTCCAACTGCTTGCCTGCGCCGCCATAGGAACCCTGTACCAGGGGCTCGACGAGTACCGCCAACTTGTTTGCTCCCAACTCCGCCCACTCGCTTTTCAGGCCGGCTACCATATCGCTATACGAAATACTCGGAGCGAGCTTTATCGCCTTTATGATCGGTCGCTCAATCTGCCGACAGTAGTCCCACGACTCGTCGCCACTTAGCTGCACGTAGTCAAGTCCGGCCAGTCTCGCCGTTGCGTTCACCGCGGCCGGGCTCGCATTCACAAAGACGCCGACGAGGCCCAAACGGCTTCTCAAACCAGATGCTGCCAAACAATCTGCTATTTCCCGAACCTTCTCCGCCGTTATTCGTCTTCGACTCGGCGCCAGGATAAAGCCGAGGAACTCCGCCCCGGCTTCGGCTGCCCAGATGGCGTGCCCGGGCTCCATAATACCACAGATCTTGACCTTCAACAAAGAAGCTCCCGCATCTTCGCGGCCACATCACCGGCCGTTACCAGCGACTCACCCACGAGCATGGCGTTGACACCCCACTCAGCCAGACGGCAAACGTCTTCTCTGGTGTGAATCCCGCTTTCGGCGACAACTAACTTGCCAGGCGGTATTGACCTGGCCAGATCTTGCGTCGTGTTGAGATCCACCTTGAAGGTTCGGAGGTCCCGGTTGTTGATGCCAATGATCCTGCTACCCACGGCGATGGCGCGCTCGATTTCGTTGCGATCGTGAACCTCCACAAGACACTGCATTCCTAACTGCCCGGCGAGGCTAAGAAGATCTCTAAGCTGGTGATCGGTCAAGATCGCCACGATAAGAAGTATGGCATCCGCTCCGCCGGCACGAGCCTCGTATACCTGGTAGGGATCAAACAGGAAGTCCTTGCGAAGTAGGGGAATGGACGATGTCCCGCTATCTTCGACTCCCTTGCGAGCCTCGTCCAGGAAGGACAGGTCACCTTGAAAGAAGTACCGCTCGGTGAGCACGGAGATAGAGGCGGCACCATTGGCAGCATAGGTTCTGGCGAGAGAGCGCGGTTCGAGACCGGGACAAAGCAGACCCTTGGATGGGGATGCCCTCTTGATCTCGGCGATCAGCCTTACGCCTCCACCGATCAAAGACGCCTCAAAGTCGATCGTCGGTCTCCGGGCCTCAATTCGTCGCTCGAGGAGCGCCAGTGGGTTGGCATCTATATCAAAGACCAGGTCCTGCTTCTTCCTGGCCACAATGTCGTCGAGAATCAACCTATTTCCCCAAGAACTGGCTGAGTTCGGCCAAAGCGGCTAATTTTTGGAGGGCGAGGCCCCGGTCGATGACATCTCCGGCAAGCTTGACTCCCTCTTGCAGCGAGCTCACTCTATCGCCCGCCACAAGGGCCGCGGCGGCATTCAGCAAAACGATGTCCCGACTCGGCCCTTTTGCGCCCGCGAGAACCGCCCGTATTATGGCGGCGCTTTCGTCAGGTGTGCGTCCTTCAATCTCGCTATGCGGCGCCCGTGTCATGCCGAAATCCTCCGGAGCAACCTGGTAAGTGGAGGTCTCGCCCCCACGAACTTCGCAAACGGTAGTGGGCTGAGTGAGGGAAACCTCGTCCATCCCATCTTCACCGTGAACTACCAGGACATGACGGCAACCGAGTAGGCTCAGAGCTCGCGCCATCTTCTCGATTAGATTGCCATCGGCGACGCCGAGCACTTGAGACTTGGCGCCGGCAGGATTCGTTAGCGGGCCCAGAAGGTTGAAAACGGTTCGCACGCCGATCTCGCGTCTGGGTCCGGCCGCATGCTTCATCGCTGGATGAAAAACCGGAGCGAACATAAAACCAAAGCCTATTTGTTCGAGACAGGTTTTCACCGCGTCCGGACCAAGGTCGATCTTGACGCCAAGCGCTTCGAGAACATCGGCGCTGCCACTGCGGCTCGATGCGGCCCGGTTGCCATGTTTGGCGACTGTGAGACCGGCGCCCGCCGCGACAAAGGCGGCCGCCGTGGAGACGTTGAAGGCGCCGATGCCATCGCCGCCCGTGCCGCAGGTATCGACCACCTCGGTCGCTATCTGCACCCTGGCCGCCTTCGCTCGCATCACGCCTGCCAATCCGGCTATTTCCTCGACCGTCTCACCCTTCATCCTGAGAGCGGTGATGAAAGACGCTATTTGCGACGGCGTCGCCTCGCCGGTCATGATCTCCTCCATCGCCTGAGCTGCCAGGTCTCGCGATAGTGATTGGCCAGAAACCAGTGTA
>JAUSEJ010000594.1 GCA_030650265.1 Dehalococcoidia bacterium
GCTTTCACGGCGAAGCCAAGGACGAAGAGCGCCGCCACTGCACCGAAGGCCAGGAGACCGACTTTGACCCCGCCAGTCAGGTTCTCGCCAAGGACAGAGTATACCACGGTGGCCGGCAATTGCCCAATCCCCGTGGCCACCATGAATTCGATAAAGCCTATCTTTGTCAAACCCGCCGCGTAGCTGATCAGGTCGAAGGAAACTACCGGAATCAGCCTGGTGATCAGAACGGCGTGCGTACCGTATCGATCAAAAAAGTCGTCGGATACCCTCAAACCTTTAGCCCCCACTAGCCGCTCGACCACCGGTCGACCGAGAGCTTTGGCGATGACGTAGCAGAGGGCGGCGCCAACCATAGCCGTGCTCCATGACAGTATTGTTCCCCAAAATGCGCCAAATAGCAGACCATTGGCCAGGGTGATGACGACGGCCGGGAAAGGAATGATTGAGTGGATGAGCATTATCGCCGCTGAGACCACTGGCGCCCAGATGCCGAAAGACAGGAGGTAGGCTCTCAGTCCCTGCACGTCACCCCTCGCCACTATCCCTATTACCTGATCTACATTGGCCCGCAGCCCTGACGAGAAGTAGTAGAGCGCCACCAGCGCTATTCCCAGCAGGACTACCAATATGGCCTGGTCTCTTTTGCTTAGCACATGCATCTCCTGCGGCGTTCAGCCTGTGACGTTTGTCTACTTGCCACCACCCAGACCGACGCGGTCTCGAAGACCGAGTCGGTCTCTTTGCTTGCCACGCGGACCGGGTCGGTCTTACCTTGCCGGACGACGCCTGTACCGGCGAAGGGCGGCGATCCAGACGATAATCGGGACGATGAGAAAGGGCAAGCGCGCGATCAGAACGAATATCTGGTAAGAAACGTCCGGCCCACCCAGGAGCGAGACGGCAAAATCCAAGTACGGTCCGAAGGGCCAGTAGATCACCCGCTGTACAGTGTACCACAAGGATGGGAAGGTAGCCGTCCACACGAAAGCGTTGACGACTACCACCAAACTGGTTGCGAAGTACAGCAAGGCCAGTAAGCCCGCGCTGCCCCACGCCAGGGCGCTATTTCTCGATGGGCGTGTCGGTTTCATTTCCCCATTCCTGCCAGGAGCCATCATAGTTGCGAACCTTCTCATAACCAAGCAGCCTTAGCGTCAAGTACGTTACCGCCGACCTTTGGCCGGTTTGG
>JAUSEJ010000596.1 GCA_030650265.1 Dehalococcoidia bacterium
ACTTTCACCCGTTAGTATCATTGTCTTCACAGACGCACGTAGCCCATGGCGCGAGCCATGGGACAGTGTTCACAAAAAGTCCAAGCCCCGCCAGGGGCGACAGAGACAGAGGACGGCGACCCGCTGTGCAAATCTCCGTCATTGGGTAAGGGGGAGGCCGAAACCACCCCCTCCCCGTTGCCGCGATGAGGTCAATTCCTCATATTTACCGGCGGGCGTCTTTCACGCACCGGGCGACGCCAACATCGTGCGGGAGCAAGATGTTCCCGTGAGGGACAGACCTAGCCCCAAAGAATGGGGAGACCTCGCGAACGGAGCATGATTGTCTTCCTCCGCGACGAGGCTGTCCGAGCTGACTGGACTGGCTTTGGGGACTGTTTCTTAGCCCGAGGGCTAACTTGTCCCATGGACCAGCCCAAGGGAGTGGATCGATCTGTGGTAGCACCTTTCGAGCCTGTGACGGCACCCAAGCTGTACTCTGGCGCTGCTGACATCCCTGAAGACGGGGCCAGGCAGACACTGTTCCCGCCATCGAGGCGTGGTCTTCGCTTTTCGGCTGCGCCTTATAGCGAAGGGTTACCGAGACACTAGCTCTCGGACGTCGTGGGATTTCGTCATTAAGGTAAACTAACCATTTTCCCAGCATGACAGCATGTCGCACCGTTCCGCCTCTCGCACTGTTCGCTTTGGTTGTGCAAGAGGAACCTCCCCGTGAGGGAAGATTAGGCTTCGTCACAGGGGCAAAGACTCGCCCTTCGTATCGGCTCATGGGCCACCCTGCTAGGTCAAGAGAGCCGGCCTCTTCGCGACACCCCATTGCTGGAGTGCCCTGGCAACGTTCCCCCGGACACCAGCTCCGGAGTTTTGCTCCCCTGTTCTGGACGGATGCGGAACCGCCCAGGTAGGATTCGATTTTTCTTTCAATCAATCTCACCGTTTATGACTTGGTTTGTTTACTCTGTGACTCGTGGGCCCCTCCGGGGCTTGAGTGCTTGCGTGTCGAGACCCACGGCTGGCACCGTGGGCTACTTTCCGGCAGCGCTCCGCGCCGTAACGAGTGCACGTTTACCAACAACTTCGGGATGCACCCCAGTCGCCGTACGATGCTCGGCCCGATTTACTCCACCGGGGATAATAATGACTCGTTCTGACCCCAAAAAGTACGTTTTTATCGGATTGTGGTAAACTAG
>JAUSEJ010000903.1 GCA_030650265.1 Dehalococcoidia bacterium
GCAGGGCGGGAATCCTGCCCTATTAACTGCGGTCGAGTTCGTCTCGGCCCTTGTCTTGACCTGCCTCTGGCCCGTTCGCCAGTTGTGATATTGATGGACACACAAAGTATGGTAGTAACTTCTCAGGTGCATCGCTCGAACCAGGGCTAACCCACCGCGATGTTAGCAAATTCTCAGATGTCCTTCCTCAGAAGTAACTTATCGTCCAAGTCTTCGCCCTCAGAGCCGCGCTCTCTGCCGCCAGTTCATCCCTTAGCGAAAGGTCGGTTTCCCGCCTTACATTCAACGCAACCCCTCTGGCAGCTATTATACATCCCATGACAAACTGCTGACAGGCTCACCAACTTCCGTCGAAGGACACCACAAGGGCCCGTAAGCGCGTGCGAAGCTGCATAGAGAGGAGTTGACTTTTGCCGAGAAATTACTATAATTGGGCTAACTTAGCTGCCTGTAAAGCTTCCTTCGATTTTGCTCTCGCAGCACTCTGATCCTGATCGCGGAAATCTTGGCTCGGGAAAGGAAGTGTCGTTGGTATAGTGTCATGACATCAAGGAAATGGGCCGTCGAATTAGAGCCACCCGACAGTATTCACTGTCCCCCTCCAGCCAACTGTCGTAACACGACGCTGAGGTCGGCGTTCCGGAAAGGAGCATGTCTGATGACTAGACTAGCGGTTATCGGGAGATCCCTGGCCCTGGCGTTCTGTGTCGCCTTGTTGCTGCCCCTGTCCACCGCCCGGGCTGATGAAGTTCCAAACGTCCTGAAACCCTTAATCCTGCCCGGCGCCGTGTCGATTCAGTACACTGCCCTCCGGGCGCTGTCGGGACTGATCGAACTCGATTACAGTGTCGATCGCGAAGGCGTGTGGCAGGAGAACTTGCTCAGGGTCGAACTCCGGCTGTGGGCCACCGAGACGCAGGCGAAAGAGGACGTGCCGAGGTTGATGTCCGAGAGGAGTGGAGGGGTGACCGGCACGAGGGGACCCGCCACTGTCGGAGACGAGGCCACCGTATTCACACGTGCCGACGGTAGTGGCAGCATCATGCAAAGCTACTTCATTCGGAAAGGCACTACAGTGTTGTTTCTCTATCGAGTGTGGGACGACCCAAGGGACCCTCCGCCACCGACGGCCGAGGAAGTGGTGGCGCGGCTTAATGGAGTCGACTACAGTAGCCTCTTCCCGGCGTCGGCCAGGCCAAATCCCGGCCCGGCCACAGCAAATCCAACCCCGCCGCCCGCCACGCCTATTCCCGCCACGGTGATGGCTACTTCCGTCGTGGCCGCACCGGTGGAGGATGCTGTGACGACGGACACGCCTCCCGACGACCAACCACTGCCGGCGGAAACCGTTCTCGCTGCCACGGCGGCCTCGAGCCTGATTCTGAGTCTCGGGGCGCTGGCCCAGATGCTCCTGAAAGGCCGCATGCCCCCGGCTCTGCCTGACGTTGAGTTTCCCTCTACCGTCGATAGCGCCGAGGCGACCGTTTCGTCTGGGCAGTTGCCCGAGCAACCGGCAGAGCCAGTAACCCCTCCTTCCCCGCCTCCCATCGGCTTCGAACAAAACGGCAAGGTCTGGTACGAGCCACCCTGGGACATTGGCGGACCATATTGGATGGATAAGGCGGACTACCAGCATATCAAGGAAATGCAGTCGCAGGGACTGGTCTGGCATAAGGGCGGCTGGATGGAACCCCAGGACAAGATCGCTTACGACCGGGCAGCCCAGATCGGGCATGACCAGAACGTGCAACGGGTGGATAAGAATGAATTGGCGAGACAGGACTCGCTGCAGCAACAGAAAGCAGATTCCACCGGCGTCCTTACCACTACCGACCAGATCCAGACCCAATTGTGGATACTAAAGAACGCCCCCACCGACCAGGCCAGACAGGACATGGAGGAGTTGGTGTCAAGAATGAGCGCCCCAGGAGTCGACAAGACGCTGGGAGACCGGGTCGTCATCCAAAAGGCGCTGGGCGGGGTGCTCCAGAAGACGGAGCAACCACCGCTTACCTATGTTGAGAGGTATAGCCTCCGGGACGAGGTCATGGAGCATGCCCTGCCCTTCCGCGACAAACGCGATCAGACCGCCGACGGGATAGGAATTCTCACGGGCAGCCAGACAATTCTCTCCGAGGCCGGCCTCTCGGAACTGTCGCCAGGCGAAACGCTGACGCTGAAGGGACTGGACGTCGCAACCAAGATTCAAGACTCCGTCAACTACTTCAGCGGCTACAAAGCGGCCGGCGACGGGAATCTGGAGGCCGCCGGCAAGACTGTTGTCCAGGTGGGGCTGAAATCGATAGTGTTCAGCAATCCCATCGTGGGATTAAGCGACACGGCCATCAAGTACGGTGAGCAGATCATCATGGGTCGCGACGCCAGCCCCTCCAAGTTGTTGGAATACGTGACCAACCGGACCATGGACGGGGCCACAGGGGACCTCGCCGTCAAGCCCGTCGTGCAGGACTTCAATAGTCCGGATATCCAGCAGACCATAACGGACGCTCAAGCGGGAGCCATCCAGAAGAGGCTCTCGCTCCCCGACCTAGGGCACCCGGAACGCGACAAACTGACGCAGATGCTGAAGGACTTAAAGGCTGGAGGGGCAGCACGATGAGCGACAGGATCGAGAAAATGCTAAGCGTCAAGGGCCTCTCGGGCGCAACCTCACTTGCCGAGGCCGTATTTGCCACGCCGGAGGCCGTGTTGTCGGTTACAGACCGGCAAAGCAACAGTGAGGTGCGACGGTGGAAGGATGCCGCCGCGGCCATCGGCTGCCTGCAGGAGGACGTCCGGGGCTTTCTCCAGGGGTACGACACGGGAGGATCGAGCCTCTACACTCTGGGAAACGAAGAGTCAGAAGCCTTGTGCTCTCTGGGCGACTTGCTGGACTTCTTCACGGCCAGGGGAGCGGCAAGGTTGACGACGGTTGGCCAATTGGCAGCTTACAAAAGTGAATCTATAGCTGATCTGGTACCCTCGCTTGTGCATTTGGTGGCGGCCGGACTCGTCGAGGGAGGCGCCGTCTCGGAGGATGACCCGCTCTGGCTCAGTCTGGTTGGGGACGATTTGTGGTCGGCTCTTAGTCGTGGCCCCCTGAAGCTGGACATCTCGGCGATCGATGTATCGCAGGGGACCGGTCTGGCCGCTCGTGTCGTGGGAGGGTTCAGCCAGCTCTATCTGCTGACTTTCCCCCGAGACAACGAGTTCTTCATCAGGCCAGTGGCGGGGCAGCAGGTCGCCGACCTTCTACCCTGGGCATGGTCCATCATGGCTACGCCCTTCCCTGCGATATCTACCCCGGATAGAGAGTCGAATCCGACGGTCCGATCGGGGACTGCTCGTGGCTCAGCGCCAGCTCGCCCCGTTCAAACCACTGTACCGACACTCGCGGTGATCCCGCCGCCCTCCGTATCACGCGTAGGCGAAGCCGGTGAGGCTGGCCGCAGTTGCCCGAAATGCCAGGCGCCGCTGGTGGCTGGCGTCAAGTTCTGTATGGCCTGCGGCGCTACAGCGCCGGTCGTCGCTCTTCCGCGCCTTACCTTCTGCGGTCAATGTGGCGCCCGTGCCGTGCCCGGTCAGAAATTCTGCGCTGGTTGCGGCAAACCGATATGATCCGATCAGAGGAGGTGAACAATTAATGGCCGAGTTCCTGAAAATTCTGTCCTACGTCTTCATGGCGGTTTTCCTCATTGGTATTGTAATCATGCTCTTGAACTGGCGAAGGGCAAAGTTCGTCAGGCCCATCTCTATCCTCTTCGGCCTTGCCCTCTCCTTTCTCTCCTTGTGGATCTTCGCCGTCATCGCCGGGCATCCCGTCGGCCTCGCGATCTGGCTGGCCTTGATCTCTGTCGGCCTGGCAGGTGGAATCTGGTATGGTGGGACCATAAAAGTGAAGCACACGGCGCGGGGTGTGTCCATGAGCTACACTCTTCCCTATATCATCGTATGGGCGGCCCTGCTTCTCATCACCCAGTTTCTTACCATTCAGTCGGGAAGGGTTCCCGCGGTGGTCTTCGGCCTCTCCATCCTGAGCCTTGGCATAAACACGGGCGTGAACGGCCGGGTCCTCTGGTCAAGCCGCCGGTCTCATTGAAGGTGACACGGATTACCGACAGCCTCCCAACACGAGACTCCCGTTGGGATGGGGATAAAGGGCGTCAATTTGGCAAACATCCAGTGAAAACGCTTGAGCACACAGACTTGCCGATTTGCCAATATGCGCTGTCGTACTTTGGCGCGGAAGACGAGACTCGAGTTCGCAGCACGCGAGCCAAAGTCCTTTGCCTGGTGTGCCGCCATGCCATAAACTGTAAGGACGGCCATCCGCCAACGGGCGTCCACAATCAGCATTGTGCCCTCCTGCTCCATAAGGATTCGGCCGGACGTTACGATTTGTTGTGACGAGACAGACTCGTCCTATTGTGAAAGGATGACCACTCTGAAAGGATCCGTGGAGACCCTAATTCTAACCTCTTCTCCTTCCGAAGAGGGATTTGAGAGGGTGGAGGTGAGGGCAGTCTGGATGCATGGCCAAAGGTATTCTCGAGGCAGCATAGCTGCTTCTCCCGCTGTCGGACAATCATCTTCCTCGACAGGCCTGGCTGATTACGGATCGTCAGGGAGATGCCGGAGATCGCTTACCGGCCTACTTCGACGCGCAAGCCAAAGCTCTGGAACAGCGTCACCACCTCGTCGACGGCGGAATCGACCGGTGGCGCCGGCAGCGACCGCCGACGTCCTCGGAAGGACATGCCCAACTGCCCAATCTTGGACTTCCAGAGGCTATGATAGGGCAGGACAGAAACCTTGGCGAAACCGTTGTCCCTGGCGAAGGAAGCCGTAGCGATAAGGTTGTCGTATGAATCGTTGAACCCGGGAACAAGGGGAAATCGCAGCCATGTTTCGACCGCTTTGGCGGCCGTTCGGGCGTTGTTGAGAATGACGGTATTATCCTTGCCGGTGCCTTCTCTATGCCGTAACGGGTCCATATGCTTGATGTCGAAGAGCACAAGGTCGACGTAGGACAGCACTCCTTCGAGGCTCTCAGGTGGCACCGCGCCGGAAGTGTCCAAGGCTATGTGAAGAGGAACCTCCCGGCAGCGCCTGGCGAATTCCCGCACGAAGTCTGCCTGAAGCAAGGGCTCACCGCCGGAGAGAGTCACACCACCCCCGGAGTTGGCGTAGAACTGGCTATCGGACATGGCCAGGTGCAGGGCGTCCTCAACCGAAACAAACTCGCCGGTCACCATTATGGCCTTTGCCGGACAGACCGCAACGCAATCGAGACAACGATTGCATTTCCGACGATCGATCCGACGGCGTCCGCCGCTGACGGTTATCGCCTTCGTCGGGCACACCTCGGCGCAACGCCCGGAGGCGAAGCACTTCTTTTCACTGGTCATGATTTCGGGAAAGGAATTCCACGACTCCGGATTGGCACACCAGAAGCAGCGCAAGGAACAGCCTTTGAGAAAGATGGTCGTCCTGATGCCAGGGCCATCGTGAAGACTGAAACGCTGGGTACTGAAGACCAAACCCTTGATTTCGCTCGTCTGCATCCAGAGATTCTCCATGCCAGTCGTAGGGGCGTCCTTCAGCGGAAGGACGCCCCTATGATCTCTACATCAAGTCGCAATCTCAACAAACCAGGTTTCCCCGTCCGCTAACAACAACGGCTGAGAACTTGCTCCGTGCGGGCGATAAGCTGGTCCTGCATCTGTTTCTCCAAATCCACGAAGAAACCGTTGTACCCTGCCACCCGCACTACCAGGTCGCCATACTTCTCTGGATGCGCCTGGGCGTCCAGCAGCGTTTCCCTGTCGATCACATTGAACTGAATGTGGTGAATGCCCAGGTCCACAAACGTGCGCAGGTAAGCAACGAAAGAATCCTTGTACTCGCCCTGCAGGTACTGCGGCAGAAACTTCTGGTTAAACAACTGAGTAAAGGTGTTGACGTGGTCAACCTTGCTCACCGACTTCATTACCGCCGTAGGTCCATATTTATCGGTGCCGACCGCTGGCGAAATCGTGCCGTCACTAAACAGATCCCGATC
>JAUSEJ010000908.1 GCA_030650265.1 Dehalococcoidia bacterium
AGCATGGCAACTTTGGTTCCCTCCTCGGGACCGCTTAGAATATTCAGGTTCTTGAACTTTGGCACAACGCGCCAGTGAGCCTCGTTCGCCTCGAGCTCGAGGCGGGCGCCGGGTATATACTTCACAACTTTCCAGGGGCCGCTGCCGATGGGATTGGCTCGGAAGTACTCGACCCCTTTCGTTTCGATGTATTTCTTCGGCACTATAGCGTTGTTCCCCGCAAAATTAGTGAAGCCCGGCAGTAACTCGAACAGCGGCGTCTTGAGGTTCATGACTACCGTGTACTCGTCCTTCAGATCGACACCGGCTACGATCGGACGCCAGCTAGCGGCGTCCTGGTGAGTAGCCTCAGGGGCAAGAATCCTATCCAGGCTGAATTTGACATCCGCCCCGGTGAGGTCGGTGCCATCATGGAACTTAACCCCCTTGCGAATGAAGAAGGTATGGGCCTTGCCATCGGCTGAGATCTCCCAACGCTCCGCGATCCCTGGTCTGGGTTTGGCATCCGGGGTCAGTTCGACCAGGGAATCAAAGATGCCAAGAGACAGTGTCTGGAGTACATTGGGAGTGTTGATCGCCGGGTCGAGGGTACCACCCCGGAAGTTCACAGCGATATTCAGTGTGCCGTAGGGCTTAGTTGACACCTCCGAGGTGGAAGGGGTGGTAGTTGCCGCCGTGCACGAGAGCAACATGGGCACCACCATAAGGACCAGTAGAATCAATCCTATGGGTCTGAAACGCATTTTGGTCTGAATCTCCTTTTGCAACAATGTAGTTTGGGATCCCGAAGAAACCAAGTTCCTTCGGTCAGATGAATCCGGACAATAAGCCTAGCGATGCAGGCTACTCACGAGATTAGAAACATCGGGAGCAGCCTCCAGATTCAACACCTCCTTTATTGCTCGATCAGAATTCTCACGGCCAATAAGGGCCTCCGTATAATTCCTAAACTTGAGCCCCAGTTCATCGTCGGTCATCGGCTCAGGCCCCCAGGGGTCACCCCTGGCATACTCGGCACTGGCCTCAAAGCTCGTGCCCCTCGCCTTGATCTCCAACGCGATCGGGATACGACGATAGGTGCCTTCGGCTTTGACCTGGTCTACCATCATAGAATACAGATCTTGATTGACTACGGTCTTTACCTTCCGGCCAAACTCTCTTATCTCCGGCTTCGCCAACACAACCGGATCCAACCAGCTTAACCCGGGATCCAGTCCGGAGGCCAGAAGCGCGCAGGCGTAAGGAACTGGCATGGGACCGACTTGTGAAGGAGGCGCCGACGTATCATATTGGGACTTGACCATCTGAGCGGGCGGCAACGTCAAAATCACCTCGTCGATCTCAGCCAACTTGATCCCTTCCTTGCGAATGACCTTCCAGAAGAGGTCAACCGGTATGGCGCCCGGACGGGCGACGGTAAAGAACTTGAGTGAGGTCTCGGCAATGAACCAGCGACGACCAAGGTCTCTAACCATGAAATCCCAGTCGGCGGGAGAGACGCCGAAGGCCTTCCAGAAGGAACGATCGGGGTCCAAAACCAGACTATCGCCGGTAAATCCATCGGCGGCCAGAAGCACGGCGTTGATACCAGCTTCGGCAATAGCCGCATACATCGCATATTTATGCATCGGCTTGGCACCCACTACGTGACCAGCCCTCCTTCGCTTGGGACCATTGAAGTGCACCGGTGTACTCACAAAGGCGATTCCCAAGGCGTTGGCCATCTGCTCGTGGCTAAGCCCTAACAGCCGACCTGCAGCCGCGACTGTACCAAAGACCGCCCAACTGTAGCCCCAGACCGGAACCAGGTGAGCGCCATCCTCCGAAGATGTCTCATAGAATGGCATTGAGAGCCCTACGCGGGCGGCGACGTCAAAGCCAAGGGCCACTGCGACGATCAGTTCCTTTCCACTTGCTCCCGTCATCTCGGCCATCGCCAGGGCAGGCATAACAATGGTGCTGGCGAAATGGGTCCGATGGACCAGCGTCTCGTCCAGATCTAGTAAATTAGCCAACTGGGAATGCACATAGGCGACGCTGGAGACCGGTAGTCGATCGCCGTCAACCAGCAGGGTTGCCTCACCATGCCCTCCCTGTCGCCGCTTCAGGTTCACAAGAATTCGAGCGGTATCGGTGGCGAACGCCGCCACGCAGCAACCGATTGTGTCCAGAATTATCTGTTTGGCGGCATGCGCGACCTTAAACGGCAGGTCGGAATACCTCGTTTCCAGAGCCAGATCGACCAGGAGATCGGTATGTCCCTGTTCGAGCGGCGTTTTGGCGCTGACCATTATCATACTCCTACGCATTCGGAGTCAGGGGACCAGTCTCCTCGACCAGTGTCCCCGGCTCCCTATCCCCTGACCCCTACTTGGCGTGAGTCGTCCCTTCGTACACGATCGCATCCATGTAGGTGTTGCGCACGCGATTTTTCAACTCGCCAATCTTTGTATTCACCGCCACGACTGGATACATAGACACAGCCGTCAAAATAGAGTAGGCGTTCTTGGCCAGTACGGCCGCCTCCAGCGCCAGCCTCTTTCTTTCCGCGGGGTCCTTCGTGATTGGAGTCTGAT
>JAUSEJ010000917.1 GCA_030650265.1 Dehalococcoidia bacterium
CGACGACCCCGGAAGGTTTCCCCTCCGGGGTCGGTTGGCAAGGAGGGCGAGATCACCTTGCTATTAGACGTTTACGGTGCCGCTGCCTGGGGCGTAGGTGAAGCCTCCACCCGAGCCAGTCGTCCGCTTGTTGCTGATGAAGCCGGCTTGGATCGCATCCGGAAACACCGAGCTGTTGCTGATAAGACGGGCATACCGATGAGGGCGAATGAACGCCCCAAATTGGATGCCGCCCGAGCAGAACAGTGGGGCAGTGTTAACAGGAGCCGACAGGGATTGACTACCACTGACAGCGAGCCCGCTATTAGCGAACATAACGCCACCGCTCGCCAGGAAGGCAGGCAGTTGGTTCGACGCTCGGCCCGAAGTCGGATCAGTGAACGAACCGGACGTAACACCGTCCGAGGTCTGAATCCGCATTTCGATCACACCCGAGCCGACTCCACCAGCCACCCAGACGTTGCAGTAGGTGTCAGCATGAGCCAGGTCAATGATCTGACCCACAACAAGATTAGCTCCGGAGCCAACCACGATGGAGGTCCGGTAGTCACAGGTGGCTCCAAGGTCCACCACAAGATTCGCACTCATTTATCAAACTCCAAAAAAGGGTTGGTCCAGTCCTACGAAGGGCCGGGGGCTCTCAGGCCCCCAACCCCGATTTACTATTACAAAGTGGTATCCAAAACGTCGAGCAGAACAAAAGCCGCCTCATGACGAGCCGCGATGTCCGCTGACAAGATGCCGCGAACCCAGGTCTGATCGTTCTGGAAGGCCGTGTCGCCTAGCGTCGTCGCGGCGAACTCGATAGCCCCGAACATACCGATCAGGAGATCCGACCACATGCCGCCCACGATATAGGACAGATTGGTCGCGGACCCCTTGGCCCGCACCTGACTGATCTGCGTACTCTTCGTCACGGGATGGCCACCGAGGGTAGCCTGCACACCTTCACCCGCCTCGCGGATCAGGTTGTACAGGAACGGCCCCTCAGAATCACCCTGGGCCACGGCACTGGCCCGGAGCTGGTAATACTTGTAGAGGGTCTTGGGTCGCATGATGAAACCCTCGAACTCCGCATTCGATTCCTCTACAGCGGCGATCATACGGTATACGTCCTGGCCCACGACGCGATCGCCATTGGCCCCGGTCGTGCTGGACACAATGGTGTTGATAAGAGGCATATTGATAACGCCTCGAGGACGGGTATCAGTCCCGTTACCTTCCAGACCAGCCAAATCCAGACCCAAAGCCAGGGACTTAGTCATGTCATCTCGGAGCAGGGCTTCCGCTGCCGGACTCGCGAATCGGATCAACTCGTTCGGAGCCTTGATCAGCACTGCCAATTTCTTGGCTTGCAAAGTCACTTCGCCGGTCCCAATGTCCGACTGAGTGATCTGCTGATTCTCACCGACCCAATAGGTATTGCTGGCCGCCGTCTGGCGGGGAAACTTCATACGACCCTGCGGGGGCAGGGGCACTGTTCGGGCACCCGCATTGATGAGGGCTTCTTTGTTACGCAGAAGCTCGATCAGTTCACCAAATTCCGGGGGGGCTACCAGGGCTCCGCCGGTGAACTCGTTCAGCCAGCTCAGGTCCTTACGGCCATAACCCTGAGCCTGGAGCTGCTTGGTGCGAATCCATTTCATCTCGTCGTGGTCAGCCCCGTCGATTGAAGCGTGAACAAGCTGCTTCATTTCATTCCGAAACTCCCGGGGAACTACATCTTCCTGCATGTAGCCAGTCGCCAAGGGAGCTAGGAACTTACCACCCGGCATGCCCGGGATGCCACCGCCCCGATACTGGTAGCCTTGGGCTCCACCATCCTTGACGTAGATGTTGTGAAGACGGTTATGAACATCCATCTCCGTCTTGGCGTTCTCCGGGCCAATGTCGCCCGTGAGTAAACCCATCATCTTGAGAAAGGAAAAGCCACGGGACGATAGAGAGTTCTCACCGCTACGAGCCCAAGGAGTACCGAACACTTGACTAGCGTTCGGATGGCCCGGAGCTGGCAACTTGGACAGTTTGTCCACGATGCCGTCCACTGATTTCTTGAGGGAGGCCAACCCCTCCGCATTCTTCTTGGCAGTAATTGCCAAAGCCTTGTTTTCGTCTGCCATGCGATCAAACCTCAAAAGGGTTACACGAGTCTCCCTTCCGAGGCGAACCCACGGAAGGATTGGTTCACGTTACACAAAAAAAGGGAGCGGACGGTCTAACCGTCAGCTCCCGAAAGCTGCGTCGTGTTCAGGGCACGTCTCGGTGGGCAGCAACTCCCACCTATGCCTTGTTAGCTAACGGTCGGACCGTCAGCTCCCTTTTGATTCCTCTTAGAAATTCAGTCTAGCCAATCTGCTGGCCAATTCCCCCATCTCTCGATCCTGCTTGGCGAGGATAGACGCTAGAGACTTCTCTCCCATCTCACCCATGACCTCATCCTCTTCGGGCTTCCTTTCTTCCTCACCTTCCATCACAATACCCGGTTCGTCCTGCTTGTCCTCGACCGTCTCTTCCATCTGCTCCTCGGCGTAGAGAGGGTCGATAGCTGATTTCCAGTAAGCGGCCTTCTGTCGGTGGGGATCGCCAAAGTCACGGGCGAAGGCCAGCTCCTTGAAGAAACCCGACGCCCCTCGGATTGTCTTCATATGCTCGGGCTCTTGGGCTTCTTCTTGACCGAATTGCTCGGAGCCAGGCGGAGCCGAGTGACCCTCGGCCATTTCTTCCTGCTCCCATTCTGGTGATCCCGGCTCGACTTCTTTTCCCGCAGTGAATCCTTCCACCGCCCCACGAACAGCCCCCCTGGCAGCAGCTTGAACCCTAGGATGTCCGGCGATTGCCCCTATAGCTCCCTTCGCCCCTGAATCGTAGGGACCAGGCTCAAAGTCGGCTGCTGGTACATCCTGCTCGGTCGGGGTCTGCTCCAGGTCGTCATGGGCTTCTTGCAACTGATCGATACCTTCGAATGCCTTGTGATAGTGGTAGGACTTCATCCGACCTTCTTCATCCAACTGGGAGGTCGGCTCGGCCAACTCGCCCAGGAAGCCCGAGCCGTCCTTGAGATAGCCCCTCTCATGGGATTTTAGACCATTACCACTTACCGCCCCAACAATCGCAGGGATAGCTTGGGCTATGAGAGCAGGGTTCTTCTGACCGTATTGGCCATTCAAATTCTTCTGGCAGCTGCCGTCACAGGTCGGATCTCCGCAGGGACACATATCCTTCCTGCCATTGCTCCTGGCTTTGATCTTGGGAACCCGCAGTCGCTTCGTTTCTTCGTCCTTCTCCTCGTCCTCATCATCCATGAATTACTTCTTACCATTCCGAGACGGTTTGGCCTTGCTATACTTGGCCCGGACCTGGCCCAGAGACTTCAACTCTTCCTTACCAACTTCCATTCCCTCCACAACCTCATCCTCATCTACCTCCTCCCGCTCCGCCCCGACAGCTG
>JAUSEJ010000920.1 GCA_030650265.1 Dehalococcoidia bacterium
TCTATGAAAGAGTGGCGGCAGAGCGAAGGCAAACGGTGTGGCTGTAGCGATAGGGTTGAGGGTTGAGAGTCGAGGGTCGAGAGTCGAGGGTTGAGAGGATGCCAATCGTCGGCCTCCACCCTAGACCCTTTACCCTCCACCCTCAACCCTCAACCCTCGACACTTCACCGTTCGGAGGTATTAGTGCGAGCAGTCGATATTATCGCCAGGAAAAGAGACGATCTGGCGCTAACGACAGAGGAAATTCGCTTCCTCATTGAAGGCTACACTGGCGGCGACATCCCCGACAGCCAAATGGCGGCACTCCTGATGGCCATCGTTTGGCGGGGAATGAATGACTTCGAACTGCAGACCCTGACCGACGCCATGGTTGCCTCGGGGGCAAGACTAGACCTCGAAGAGCTCGGTATTGTCGCCGTTGACAAACATAGCACAGGCGGCGTAGGCGACAAGACGACCCTTGTTCTTCTCCCGATGCTAGCAGCGATCGGCGTACCGGTGGCCAAGATGTCGGGGCGCGGTCTTGGGTTTACGGGAGGGACACTCGACAAGCTGGAATCCTTCTCAAACTTCCGAGTTTCGCTTTCGAAGGTGGAATTCATCGCCAATCTCCGGCGGCACGGCATCGTCATAGCTGCCCAATCGACCGATTTTGTCCCGGCGGATGGAAAGCTTTATGAGTTGAGGGATCTCACCGCAACTGTTGATAGTATTCCCTTGATCGCTAGCAGTGTAATGAGCAAAAAGATCGCGGGCGGCGCCCACGCCATCATTCTCGACGTTAAGACCGGTCGGGGCGCCTTCATGAAGAATCCCGTGCAGGCGAAGGCACTGGCCAACACCATGATCGGGATCGGGCGCCGGGCCGGAAGGACAATGGTGGCAGTGATTTCAGATATGGATCAACCACTCGGTGCTGCCGTGGGTAACTCTCTTGAAGTTAAGGAGGCAATCAACGCACTTTCAGGACAAGGGCCGGCTGATTTGGTGGAACTCTGTATGACTCTTGGCGCGCACCTTGCCGTGGCATCCGGATTAAAGCGTGACCTGACTGAAGCCAGTTTGGAATTGGCGGCATCCATTAACAGTGGCAGGGCTTTGTCAAAACTGGCCGAATTGGTTGCCTCACAGGGCGGCAGGGAAG
>JAUSEJ010000924.1 GCA_030650265.1 Dehalococcoidia bacterium
CTCCTCCACATGCACAAAGGGCCATCCACTGCAACCACCAATCAGGAGTACAGTGAATGGCCGCAGTCCGAGGGTCCGGTCCATCAATCAGTGGGATTATACCCTTCTAGGCTGGCTCTGTAAAGAAGAATGGGCTATTGACAAGAATCGAGGAAGTGTTATGATCCACCTAGAAGCATCGACTCGGGAGAGGCGACGCTCATTATTGCCATGAGGAGAGAAGAATGAAGAGGGCATTAGGGTTTTGTCTAGTTCTGGTGCTTCTAGCCTACGGAGTTCCGCAGGCTTTGGCTCAGTCAAATGGCGACAGTTCCCGGTTAATCGTGGTATTCAAGCCGGGCGTTGGGGCTGACGAGCAGATGCGAATCGTCCGATCCCATGGCGCTGCGCCCATCAAACCGCTCAGTCTGGTCAACGCGACCGTGGTCACGGCGTCTGACTCTTCCACAAGAGCACGTCTGTTGTCTGACGCGACCGTGGTTAGGGTGGACGACGACACGATAATGACGGCCAGCGACAGGCCTGAAATCTCGAGCCAGGGCAAACCGCAGCCGAATCAGCCAACCCAGCAACTTCCGTGGGGTATTGACCGCATAGACGCAGATCGGGCCTGGGCGAGCACGACCGGAGCCGGTATCAAGGTGGGTATAGTTGACACTGGGGTTGATCTCGACCATGCCGACCTAAAGGCCAATATCAAAGGTGGCATAAACACCATTAATCCGAGAAAATCCTACAACGACGATAATGGCCACGGCACTCATGTTGCCGGAACCGTGGCGGCCATTAGCAATACCATCGGCGTGGTGGGCGGCGCTCCCGCCGCTAACCTCTACGGTATTAAGGTCCTCGGCGCGAGCGGTTCTGGCTACCTCTCGGATGTTATCGAAGGATTGGATTGGGCTATTCAAAACCACATGCAAGTGATAAACATGAGCCTCGGCAGCGCGTCCGATAACTCATCACTCCACGATGCTGTATCCAGGGTTTACCAGGCTGGCATAATCCAGGTGGTAGCCGCAGGCAACAGTAGCGGGCCGGTTGGCTATCCGGCGGCCTATTCGGAGGTGATCGCCGTCTCGGCCATCGATATTAACGGTGGGTTCGCCAGTTTCAGTAATTTTGGCGCTGAGGTGGACCTTACGGCGCCTGGGGTCGGAATTTACTCAACCTACAACAACGGTCTCTACGCGACAATGAGTGGCACCTCGATGGCAACGCCCCACGTGACATCAGTGGCAGCGCTTGTTCTGGCAGCTAAGGGGACGATGACCCCCGATCAGATGCTCGCTCATTTGAAGCTCACCGCCTCATCGCTTGCCGGTCTGACGACTCCGCAACAGGGCGCAGGTATGGTAAACGCCTATGCTGCAGTGCAGTAGATAGTCAAACTATCCCGCGAACCATTGAAGGCGACTGAGTTAGCTCAGTCGCCTTTCTTTTTGGGACGAGCCCTCGGATCCTCTTTGAAGACGGCCCTTCTGCTGTTCAATGAGGCACGGAGCAGTTTTGCCGACGCTTTACTTTGCGCCAAAATGATGGCGAGCTCTGACAACGAGGTGTACTCCTTTGAGCACCATTTCGACCGGGTCCATGGTATCGTTCGCAAGGAACCCCGTAGCGTTGGTTGAGGGCACATCCACGGCATGGCAGTTTCCCGCCATGTGATATATGTCATTGTCTCGGGCAAATCTGGATAGTAGACTCATTCCCAGTAAGCGCCACGTTTGCCAAGCGTATTCAACTCATCTGGATGGGCCTGTGGCGAAAAGGAGGTCTAAGACCGATGGCGGGAGTTTGCCGAACCTGCGGTTTCTTTGAGGCCGACGTATGGCCCGGAGCCGAAAAGCCCCACCGGTGTGCTATGCTTGATATGCCAATGACCGATCACCACGCCGACCATTTTTGCCCCGAGCACAAGGATCCTGGCAGTGTGAAGAAGGACACATCCAGGCGCTCGTCGATGTCCTGAGGGAGAACGGCAAGAGGCTCTTTCAGGAGGAGCCAACTCACAAGCGGCTTAGTCACGGCGCTCTAGCCATGGAATTGGGGTTAGCTAGCCCTCTTTCTAAATAGCGCCAGTGGTCTGCCAACGTGCCGGAAATAGGACTTGGAAGCGGCTACACTCAGAACGGCGAGAATTAGGGCGAGGTAAAAGACGAAGAGAGAAGCTTCGAAGAGCCACTCCATGTGAGGGCTCATTCCCACTATGAGCAGAACTATCCCTAAGACCTGAAGGGTCATTTTGAGCTTCCCGTAGATATTCGCCTCCGTTTTCGATCCCATCAACTTGGCGACCAAACCACCGATGATGATGATAACCTCAATAGAGAGCACGGCGATGATTATCGCCCAGCCGATTCTAGATGGCCCGATCACCAAGAGCGTCGTTCCGACCAGAACCTTATCGGCAATCGGGTCCAGCAATTTGCCAAGATCGCTTCTTTCGTCGCGGGTCCGCGCCATGGCCCCATCGACCAAGTCGAGTAAGCTGAGGAAAAGGAAGAGAGCCAGGCTCTCCCAGAAGAAGCCGAAAGCCAGAAGCATGACCAGGGGAACGACCAGAACAAGGCGAAGAAACGTGAGATGGTTAGGCTTTAACCCCCCGGGCAAGAAACGAATGATCAATGCCACAAGAATGGTATCAACCCTTGATTGTAAGCGTTTCGCCAGCGTAGCTTTGTCCAACATCTTGAAGGCAGCCCTCCACCAACAGGGAAATTAGCGCGGTTCACGGTCAGCTTTTTGCGAAACTCGAGCGGCATCAAAAGCCAAGAAACCTAAAGTTCCTTCAGGTTTATGATTCGGGCTTCTACCTCCGACGGAGTCAGTTCGAGTATCCCCACAGTTCCCAACCGTGTTTCATAGTTGTGGGGATAAGTAGGGCTACCCGGGTTTACCAGCAAGACGCCATCATGTCTTTCAATGGTCTCGACGTGGGTGTCGCCAAAGATAATAATGTCCACCGGTCCCCCGAAATTGCGTCTCATCTCTTTCTCCAGCGAAGGGCCTGGATAGTAAAGGCCGTGGACCATGCCTATCTTCCGGCTCTCGACCTCGATGATCTGTACATCCTTTATGCGCGGATCCTCGGGTGTGTACGCATCGCCGTTGCCTCTGGCTACCATTACCGGAGCGATCTCCTCGAGCCAGTCGAGACAGGACAGGTCATAGATATCTCCGGCATGGAGGATGAGGTCAACCCCGAGAAAGGCCGTCCGAATCTCCGGCCAGAGTACTCTCATGGAGGAGGGGACGTGGGTGTCTGAAATGAGCCCGATGCGCACCTCTTACTATTCTCCTCTAAACACCGGGTCCCTTTTTTCCAGGAACGCCTTCCTACCCTCCTGAACATCGGCAGAGGCGGTGCAGATGTTCTGGCACCACCCTTCGAAGCCGAGCTGAGTCTCGAAGTCGGCGGTGTAGCTGTGGTAGATAGCCTGCTTAGTCAGTTCAATAACGATAGAAGGCCCGTTAGCTAGTCTGTTAGCCAGTTCCATCGTCGTGGTCATAAGTTGATCGTGCGACACAACCCGATTGACGATGCCTAGCTTCTCAGCTTCATAGGCGTCGATCATGTCTCCCGTCATGCACAATTCCAGCGCCTTGCCCGGGCCGACGATTCGGGGAAGATGATAGGTAATGCCGCAATCCGGATGCAGTCCGCGTCGAACAAAGATGGCACTGAACTTGGCCTTGTCAGAGGCAATTCTTATGTCGCACCCTAGAGCCATGCCAAAGGCGCCACCGACGCAGGCGCCGTTCACGGCGACGATTATCGGTTTGGGGCAATTGGAGATAGCTAAGGCTAGCCGACCGAAGCGACCGAAGGGAGTAAGCTTCGTGCGCCTAGTCGCGGCCGGTGGGGGGTCCTCTCCGGGGGCAGGCGGAGCCAGATCCGCCCCCGACGAAAAGCCTCTTCCAGCTCCGGTAATAACCAGCACCTTGACGTTGTCGTCAATGCTGGCCTGTTCGATGACCTCGGAGGCCTCGTGCAGGAGTTTCTGGTTGAGTGCATTGAGGGTGTCTGGCCGGTTCAACGTTAGAATAAGAACGCCCGCTTGCCTTTCGACGATAATAGTTATGTAGTCAGCCAATTCCGCCTCCTAAAAAGGGATTATAGCTTCCACAGGATACCATGCAACGGTCGATAACTCAAGTAGCCCCTCAACGACCTCTGAAAACCGGCTGCCTCTTCTCACTGAAGGCCCTTGTTGCCTCGCGATGGTCTTCGGTGGACTGGGCGATGCCCATGGCCAGTGCTGAATAGTCGAGGCTGGAACTCAGGTCACGCATGAGGCATTCATAGATGCCGATCTTGGCCAGGCGCATAGCGATCGGCGGTCCGGCCGCGATCTTACTGGCAAGCTTCATCGTTTCCGCCAGTAGCTCGGCGACTGGTACCGTCTTGTTGACCAGACCTAATCTCTCTGCCTCCCGGCCGTCGATGATATCGCCGGTGAAGATCAGTTCACAGGCCCTGGCCAGACCAACCAGTCGGGGGAGAAAATACATGCCGCCGTTGCCCGGAACGACGCCCAGCTTTATGTACACTTCGCCAAACCGGGCATTATCCGAGGCGATACGCATATCGCAGGCCATGGCAAGATCGCAGCCGGCGCCGACGGCGGCGCCATTGACCATGGCGATGGTGGGCTTATCCAGAGACCGTAGAGCCAGAGCAATCCGATGAATGTCGCGAATGTAGTTGCGTCTGTCGTAGGGGCTCGAACTGCTGCCCGCTGCCCTCGACCCCAAGTCACTCACATCGGCGCCCGAACAGAAGCCCCGGCCGGCGCCGGTGAGAATCAGGACTCGCATGTCATCGTCCTGCTTTACCTCCTCGATGGCCAAAGGCAGGCTGCGTTTCATCTCATCTGAAAAAGAGTTCATCTTCTCGGGACGATCAAGCGTAATGGTCGCAATGCCGTCCTTCTTCGTCAGGACAATATCCACGTAATTCATGGGTCTGTTCCTTCTTCCTCTAGTTTATTTACGGTTTTGCCGCCCAACACTGCCCTTATTTGGGAAAGGACTTTGGATAGAGGATAGCGGCAATCTCAGTCATCGCATCCCCCACCCTTAGTCCGGGATTCTGGAGGAAAAGTAGGGGAGAGACCTCATGTAGCCGCCGGGCCCTGATCGATTTCCAGTCTCGCCAGCGCTGGTCGGCCTCGAGTGCCCGCAATACCGATGGCGCCCGCTCGGGGCTTACGCTGGGCCGGATGGCGATAATGACCTCCGGATCCCTCTCCAGCAGCCTTTCGAGACTGCATTGCGTGAAACCCCGATAGCGTTTGTCCTCCGGGCCATAGGCGATATTCGTTGCCCCCAGTTCCCTGACTAGGCCGCCCACATATGAGGCGGGGAGAGCGCAATAGATTATATTGCCGCCCCCCAAAAGAACTAGCACGGTCGGCTTTTCTGTCGGAATCTTGACTTTGATAGCCGCCATTCGATCTTCCAGCGTCGTGATCGCCCTCCGAGCCTCTGTCTCCCTGTCTACGATCTGGCCGACTGCTTTGGTGGTCTTAAGAAAATCAGCGTAGCTGTTAGTACTGAAAAACACTGAAGGGGTGTCCAGCTTCTCAAGTTGTGGTATCCTCGGGTCGTTGGGCACAGCATTGCCGACGACAAGGTCTGGCTTTAACTCGGTGATTCGCTCATAGTTAGGCCTATGCATCGCACCTATGACAGTAACTTGTTTCGCCGCTTCTGGATATTCAGCGCCGGAAGGACGCCCGATCGGAGAGACACCCACGGAAAAAAGAATCTCGACGGTAGCGGGGCTCAAGGCCACTATCCTGTGAGGCGTACCTCTGAACTCGACGCGCCGGTCGAGATCGTCTATCACCGTTCTGGAGACTGATACTGGCAAAGCGGTAGGGCTTGGAGTCACGAAGACCTTTGCCGGCTCGTCGATGCAGCCAGGCGAAAACGATACCAATTGGGTAATCAGGATAACGGCAGCAAACAGTCTTGGCAGGATCGTCACTCTCCCCCCTTCGTCAACTGCGGGGTCGATCACTTAACGTTACTGCCTAACGCAAACTGATTATAGCGCCCGGTGTGCAGATGTCAAGGCGAGAAAAACAGAACATCATCATCTGCGCTGAAATCAGGATGTATACTGGCGCAGCGTGATGTCTTTCACACGTATAGTTGTGCTAAACTAGGAACTGACACCACAGTGTCGTGGAGTTGTAAGATGACCAGAGTGACCCTTCGACTGCCAGATGAAACCTATGGCCGGCTGAAATGCCGGCACAGCGCCAGCGGACAGTCTCTCAATGAGCTAATTGTGGGGCGAGTACTGATGGCATTGGTGTTTATGGACACCAGCGCCCTCGTCAACCCCGAAGACCATCTCTAGCTCCCACAGTTTCCTTTTTCCCCTCTTTCCCTTTTACCCTTATAACCCTGCGCTTATCCGCACCGCGAGTGGCCACAATGCAGGCACTTAGAGCAGCCATTCTCGTGAACAATCAGGACGACGCAGCCAGGTTCGGGACAGATCTCGACGCTTCTCGGCCCACCCACTGGACTAAGATCAAAGCGATTAAAGCCGTTCAGGTGCTTCTCGATGGTCTTGCCGATGGCGTCCGGACAAGATAGCACCTTTGTCTCATCTTTGTCGATGATACAGCCGGTGCAGATTCTCCCTCTAAGCTGGCGAAGGATGGAGTCGACATCGACTCCGGCTCGCAGGGCTAGACTGATGAGACGGCTTAGAGTTTCCGATAATGGGGCGCAACCCTTCTCACCGGTATTGGTGAATACTTCACAGATGCCGTACTGGTCCTTGTTAACCGTAACATAGAGGTTACCGCACCCACCGATCTTGTACTTCTTGGTAATCCCGACCGTCTCTTCCGGACGGGGACGGGGCGTGAGCTCGGGCCTCCATCCACCATCCCGCTTTCCGTCGACCTTTGTGGCTCCGGTAGTGAGGACCTGCTGATCCCGACTGCCATCCCGATAAACCGTGACCCCTTTGCAGCCTAGCTCGTGGGCTAACATGTAGGCCTCCCGCATATCCTCTTTCGTCGCGCTCTGGCGGAAGTTGATGGTCTTGGAGACAGCATTATCTGTGTGTTTCTGGAAGGCCGCCTGAATCCTCACGTGCCAATCGGCCTCGATCTCATGGGCTGTGACGAAGAGCCGCTGATAACTCTGGGGGATAGTGGTAATGCCATGCAAGGATCCTCTCTCGGCGATCTGCTGCATGAGCCCCTCGTTGTAGAATCCGCCAGCCTTTGCACACGCCTCGAACAGGGGATTGGCCTCAACCAGGTGGCTGTCGTCGAGAACGTTTCGCTCAAAGCAGACGGCGAACAACGGCTCGACGCCGCTCGAGCAGCCGGCGATCAGGGATACCGTCCCGGTAGGGGCGATCGTCGTGGTAGTCGCGTTGCGTCGAGGCCGCATGCCGAGTGTATGGAAGACGCTGTGCTCGAAGTTGGGGAAAGCGCCCCGTTCCGCCGCCAGTTCCTCCGAGGTAGTATGGGCCGTCGTCTGAATTGTCCCCATAACTTCGTCGGCCAATTCCACGGCCCGCTCGGTGTTGAAGGGGACTCCGAGTCGTATCAGCATATCGGCGAAGCCCATCACGCCCAGGCCAATCTTGCGGTTGGCCTTGACCATGTCGTTGATGCGAGGCAGGGGATAGCTGCTGGCGTCGATGACGTCGTCGAGGAAACGGATGGCCACCCAGACCACGTACTTTAGTCGTTCGAAATCGACCGCAGGCTGGCCACTGCGGGTTGTTACCATCTTCGCCAGATTGATCGAGCCCAGGTTGCAGGCCTCATAGGGAAGTAGCGGCTGCTCGCCACAGGGATTGGTGCTCTCGATGTCTCCCAGGGCGGGAGTCGGGTTCGCCGCGTTGATGCGGTCGATATAGACGATACCGGGCTCCCCGTTCCGCCAGGCTGCCTCCACGATCCGATCGAACACGGTCTGGGCACTCAGCCTTCTTCCCCTCTTACCGTCGCGCGGGCTAATCAGATCGTAGTCCCGGCCCGCTTTCAGGGCGGCCATGAAATCATCGGTAAGGGCCACGGAGATGTTGAAGTTTGTCAGCCGCTTGTTATCGGTCTTGCAATCGATAAACTCGAGTATGTCGGGATGGTCGACGCGGAGGATACCCATGTTGGCCCCTCGCCTGGTGCCTCCCTGTTTCACGGCCTCGGTTGCGGCGTTGAATACTTCCATAAAGCTGACCGGCCCGCTAGCCACGCCGCCGGTAGTAAGAACCGTATCGTTGGCCGGTCGCAGTCGTGAGAAGGAGAAGCCGGTGCCGCCCCCGCTCTTGTGGATCAAAGCGGCGTTCTTTACCGACTCGAAAATGCCCTCAATGGAGTCCTCCACCGGCAGAACAAAACAGGCTGCCAACTGCTGGAGTTCCCGGCCAGCGTTCATGAGAGTTGGCGAATTCGGCATAAACTCCAGTTCGCTCATCAGCGAATAGAAGCGCTCCTGCCAGTCTAAAGCCACCCGCGTCTCGGCGCCGTAGACCTCGGTCTCCACCGCTGCCACGTTGGCTGCCACCCGCCGGAACATCTCCTCGGGCGTTTCCACCACTTTTCCGTCGATCTTTTTCAGATATCTTTTTTCGAGAACCGTCATCGCGTTGGCGGATAAGGTAGAAGCCATAATGGAGAACCTCCCTGAGTGGTCCAAAATTTGGGATGAGATAAGGGGCCTTTCAGCCCCCGCTTGCACTACATGTAGGGTCTAGCCCATGTACCTAACACAAGATGTAGGATTTGCCACTCGTGATCATAGCACATTGTTGGCCGGTGTCAAGATGGTTTTCCTCAGAGAAAGGTACTTATCCACATTGATAACAGTTAGTTTGGAATGAAACGACTTTCCAAAGGGATACTTATAAGTGTCAGGGTTCCAACCTGAATTGACACCGATTCCCATTTCCTCTATGATGAAAATATCCAAGGGGAGGTTGATCGTGAAGCGCACTGCCAGTGGCCAATGGAAGCCCCGACTCTCCGTGATAATTCCTGTGCTCAACGAGGTGGAGAGCATTCCTATTCTGCACAGAAAACTGGGCGAGGTCCTGGCGGGGGAGGACTACGAAGTCATCTTCGTGGACGATGGCAGCACTGATGGCTCCTTCGAGGCGATGGAACAGCTACGGATCGGCGGCCACCGGACTCGCATCGTCCGTTTCGGCCGGAACTTCGGCAAATCGTCTGCCCTCGACGCCGGCTTTCGCGTGTCGCGGGGCGAGATCATCATCACCATGGATTCCGACCTCCAGGACGATCCCGAAGAAATACCGCGCCTTCTGGCTACTTTGGGGACGGGTTACGATCTGGTCAGTGGCTGGAAGACGAACAGACAGGATCCTCTGACCAAGACCTTCCCGTCTCTCGTCTTCAACCGGATCACCGCGGCAGTTACGGGGATCGATCTCCACGATTTCAACTGTGGCTTCAAGGTCTACCACCGTCGACTGGTAGACAACCTGCATATTTACGGCGAGCTTCATCGCTTTATTCCCGCTCTGGCCTACTGGCGCGGATTCCGGGTGACCGAGATCGGCGTTCGCCACCACACGCGGAAGTTCGGCCGGTCCAAGTTCGGTGCCGGACGCTTCCTATCGGGCTTCCTGGACCTTTTCACGGTTCTCTTTCTCACCCGCTTCAATCGCAAGCCTCTGCATCTATTTGGCTCCATGGGCCTGCTCTGCCTTGGCGTCGGGCTGGCCATCAACATCTACCTGACCGTCGTAAAGCTCGCGGGTGAGGCTATTGGCACCAGACCCCTTCTCCAACTTGGCATCCTGCTCATGGTTATGGGACTCCAATTCTTCAGTATGGGCCTCCTGGCTGACCTGATCACCGTGCTATCGCACAAACAAGAGAATGAAGCCCTGTACGAGGTCAGGGAGCCGGAGCCGGAAGAGGCGGAATCCGAGACCGGCCATGCGCCGTAACTATCTGAAGCACACTAACGCGAACCCCCTCCATCGCTGGCTGTTGCGTCGCTTTCACGCCTGTGTCGCCGATCTAGCCGGGGATACGGGAAACCGGCCGGCCGGATCGAGAATCCTCGATGTCGGCTGTGGCGAAGGCTTTGTCCTCGAGTTTCTGCGCGGCAGGGGGTATCGGGAGAGGCTAGTGGGAATGGATGCCGACCGTCAGGCCTTTGCGATGGGCGGGCGGACCGAGGGCGATCTTCTGCTTGGCAGCGCCTTCGACCTGCCATTCAGGGATGGCGCCTTTCCTTTGGTCCTCTGTCTCGAAGTCCTCGAGCACCTGGACAACCCGCGAACTGCCATCGCTGAACTGCGAAGGGTCTCTTCCGGCCAGATCATCGTCAGCGTCCCCAGCCAGCCCTTCTTCGCCGCCTCCAACTTTCTCCGCGGCAAGAATCTTCCGACCTTCGGAGAAGACCCGGAGCATGTGCATCACTGGACCGCCAGCCAATTCCTCAAACTGATCAGATCGAACCTGCGTGTTGAGCAAGTCCGACACCCGTTCCCCTGGATAGTTGTGTTGTGCCGCAAATAAACCATACGCTCCATCGCGGCCGCTTCTTCCGTAGGGGCGGTGCCCCCGTGCCCGCCCCGGCCCACGTCCCCCTTGACACCCAGGTCATTGTTAGAGATACTGCTACTGATGAGAAGAACAGAATCGATAGGCCATCAGGGGTGGCACCAACTGAACAAGCGAGGCGAGTTGGGCCGGGCGCGGGCAAAGCCCGAAGACCCTGCTGAGGCCATTGAGCGTCGGTCGGTTCTTGTGGCCCGCTTGACCTATTTCATCATCGGCCTCTATGCCCTCACGTTCGCTCTACTCAGCATTCAACAACACGATAGCTTCGGCACTAACGCTTTCGATTTGGGCAACATGGACCAGGCCGTGTGGAACACCGCCAACGGGCGCTGGTTCGAATTCACCAACTGGGAGGGAGGGCATTCCAG
>JAUSEJ010000940.1 GCA_030650265.1 Dehalococcoidia bacterium
AAGGTCTTTGCGGTGCTGCTCCCCTCTCGGCCATCTGCTGGTCCCCTCCGAAAAGAGTGGCCCACGAAAGTGGCCGCCTTTGCTTTTCTGGTTGGTCGGAGGCAAGCTACCGACACGCGGGTTCAGATCAGCACCCATCAACTCTTCCGCATCGGAACGTGGATCGCTCGTCCGACCACGTCCTCAAGAGCCTCGGCCAACGCCTCCGACTGGATGGGATGAGCGGCGACGTTGGAGCGGACCGCGCCGGCGGAGAGCTCGGCTTTGATAGCCAGCGAGTCCTGTCCGATCAGCTCGGTGGCGTGGGGTCCCAGGATGTGGACCCCGAGGACTTCCCCGTACTGCCGGTCTACGATGACCTTCACGAACCCTTCGGTTTCACCCGCGATCCTCGCCCGCCCGTTGGCCAGGAACTCGAACTTGCTGGCGGCGACGTCGTGGCCCTCCGGGAGGGTCTGCTGCTCCGTCAGGCCGGCGGCGCCAACTTGGGAGATGGTGTAGACCCCCTGGGGATGCCACGGTAGTCGATGGTGGCATTGTGACTGTCAGCTATTCCTAGCACATATGGCCGTAAATACGATGCTGTATTCACTTCTCTGACCAAGTCGCCAAATGGTCGCTGCACTTTCCCTGACGATCCCGGCTCCGCAAGAGGAGGATTGGGAGGCTGAGCAGCCCCGCCCCGGGCTAAAGCCATGGGCTGAGAGAACCAAGCCCGCTAAAGGGGCTACAGGGGAAGGTCAAAGAGCGAGTTGGTACGCTGCTGGCCGCCAGCCTACCATGCCCCTTGGCTCCGTTGACCGCTTGGTCGAGGTTAGATGATGAACAGCGCTATCCCGTCAGCCCCTTTAGTGGGCTTTGGCTTTGTAGCCCATGGCTTTAGCCCGGGGCGAAGTTGCGAGACAGGCGGTGTAACGTCTTTGGCCTGGTGCGCAGCGATCAGTAAGTTCGTGGGCCACGAGGGAATATCGAACCGCAATTATGTTCAGGTGTTCCTAGCCTGCTTTGGCCAGTGGCTCCGCCACCTTCACAACGGCGATGGCGCCAAGAGCATCCAGCATGCGTTGCGCCCGCGCAATTGTGATGCCGTGATATTCATTGCGCCCGTTGCAGGTCAAGGAATTGCTTGACCAAGACCGCAAATCTGGGGGCACCCTGATTATGAAGCACAGCAATCACATCTTGCACAGTCATAGGTGGGGTCTTAAGGGCGGCAGCCTGCGCTTGAACAAGTTCTGCCATGATGGCCGGCGCTTCCTCGAAAAGATTCGATAAGAAAACGTCGGGGTGTAGAGCCGTGATGCCCATCGGGGCCAAGATGCTTTCGGGGAAATGGCCGAGGTTAGAAGTGACGATGGACTTGGATCCTGTGGCGACCGCGAGAGCAAGCACGTGCCTGTCCTTGGGATGATTCTGCATTTGAGGGATCAGGCGAGAATACTTTCGTTCGGTCTTGATCGAGTCGGGGAATGCTGTGTGAATTGCATCTATGAGGCGACGCGCAGATTGCCGGTTTGAACGCCCAGTGTTGATCAGACTGCGATGTAGTTCGTCAAGGATTTCCTCGCTGAGGCAAGCATCGTATAGACGCAACACCGCCGCCCGAAACAGAGTCTCTCGCATGGCGGCGGGGAACAAGACCGAAGCATCCAAGACAACGCCCGGTGGGACCGGCACTCAGCCTCCTGTTAAACCTCTTCACTCTTACCGATATGATCCAAGCTCTTGACTCAACTGGGTAATATGATTGATAGCCTCCATCCGTTTGGCGTCAAACCTACGCTTAAAGGTCATCAAGTCGCTAACCTGAATGCGTCTGTGCTTGCCAGTCCGGGTGTACGGCATTTCTCCTTTGTCGAGGAGCCTTATGAAGTATGGCCTGGAGACATGAAGCATGTCAGCAGCTTCCTGCGTGGTCAACTGGCGAGTCATCGGTACAATGGCGAGAGGACCGCCAGCAGCTAGCAGCGAGAAGAAATGGTGCAAAAGATCGACGGATTGCTTATCCAACTCCACCTTCTCGCAGCCCTCACCTCCCAGACTGATCGTGATCGCCAGGGACGGCTGTTGCGCCTCTTTCTCCTCGATCTTCTCGAACAGCTTGTGCAGCCTGCCCATCGTCCCCTGGACGCCCTCAGGCGCGGTGATTGTTTCATATTCGGCGGTAATAGGCATAGCAAAGACCCCCCTTCCTACCGGCATTATAGTCCGCAATCGCAATAAACGCAACTTAGCGCCCCCGAGGGGGTGGGATGGGTGGTGACGTTGGAGCAGACCGCGCCGGCGGAGAGATCGGCTTCGATAACCAGCGTGGCCTATCCGATCAGCTCGGTGGCGTACAGTCCCGGGACGTGGACCCCGAGGACCTCCCCGTACTGCCGGTCTACGACGACCTTCACCAACCCCGGCGGTTTCACCCGCTATCCTGGCCAGGCCCCTGCCATGGATCTGAACCCCTCGTTCCCCAAATTCCACCTGCATGCAGTTCGAATTTGCTCGGGGCAGGCCACCTGCGGCAGAGACTGCGAATCTTTCCCTTCGGAGTCTATTTCACCGATGCCTTGATCGAGGCAACTGCCTCTTCGAGGCTTATCGAGTGAAGCGTCATGCCAGGCCCGGCGATTGGCTCTTGGGCATCAGGCGTGATCTCGAAGAGCGCGAGAATAGGGTGGTCCAACCGGATCAGAGCCTATGGTAAAGGTGTGTCCTTAGTTCGGCGCCCACTCAACCTGCCCACCCTGGCCCGGCCATCAAGATACTGCTGAACACGTTCCCGTGTTGTCACCCATTGGCCCCCAAGCCGTATCGCCCAGAGTCTTCCCTTCTCCGCCTGCGTTCTCAATGTAACCGGTGCGATGGCGGCCAGTTTCGACGCCGTTCTCAGGTCGATGAACTCATCAACACTTTGAGCTGCCAATTGCCCGGCAGGGTAACGCCTACTACCGTCCATAATCTCTATCGAACAAAGGGCGCCATCGTCGGCATAGTTCAGTATCAACCCGGGCTCAGCCTCGCTGCTGTGGCTCAAAGGGGTCTCGGGGTCCTGAAGGTAGATGGTGAGAATATCAACTTCAGGCTCATATTCAATCTTCAAGGCACCTCTTGGCAGATCCTTCGTCCGTGCTTCACTCGTCATGTCCCACCTCTATTTGGCCTTGATTACAGTTACAGCCAGGGCGTACGAGCCCACCATTACCCAGATCACCCTAAGCTTCCCCTGCCAGGATTCCCATTTATCTCCCTGACTTATCCTTTCCCCCGAGTTGATCCGCTTCTTCCACGTCGGCTGGAGCCAGCTTGTATAGCCTCAGCTTGTTCTTGGCATGGCGGGAAAGTCGTATCTCCATCAATCTCAATATAAGCGTTTGCGCTTATGACTGCCAATCCGACGGAGGGAGAGCGCCGGCCGCATCCTCTGCCCCAGATCATGGAGGAGCCTGTAGGCTACTCGGCCTCACTCCGAATCATGACTTCTCCCTCCTGCCTGTCCTGCCGTTTACAAACCATTTCGAGATTGGACCTGAGGGCCGTCTTCGAGGTTCTTCGGCCGGGCCTGTAGCCTCCGCTTGGTGCAGTTCGCGGGTGCTGCCGTCACTCCTAAAGAACCTTCACTTGGAAGGCGGGAGATCAATCGCGTCGGAGGTTGTGGCGTACCGGATTCCAGGCTCCATCGCCCTATTGTTCAACAGATCCTGGTACTGTTTACCCATTGCAAGAAGACAGGGTTCTGAGCTTTGGATGGCGCCTGTAGCCTCGGGGGATGTGCTATGATGAAGGTGGTGTAAATCCCCGCTGTGGGGACGCCCAGCTCGGCCGGGGAGCGGCGCATGCCAGCCCTCGGGCCCAGGCACAATGAGGAGTCTAGCACTCTTCTTCCGATCAAAGGAGGATCGACGTGAAACACATTGCGCGCATCGCTATCCTGGGATGCCTGTCAGTTCTGGCGCTTGCCTGGTTCGCAGGCTCGGGGTCGTTCTCTTTCGCAGCGAGATCCGCGGACACCG
>JAUSEJ010000948.1 GCA_030650265.1 Dehalococcoidia bacterium
ATCACGAGGAAAGATCCACTAACGGTACCGACACGGGCTGATGGCATCCTCGAGGAGCCATCTCCACACGGTACTGTCTACTAACATGGCTACAAGGCCGCACTCACGAGCATGTCTAGTCAGGTCGGCAACGCTCCAGCGCGACAGGGGCACCTTACTGGTGCATGGCAGATCACATGCCAGTGCCTTGATCTGTACGACGAGTTCTGGGGGGAAAAACCCGGGGGCGGCCCGGCCTTTGACGCTCTTCAAGGCCCGCGAGCCTTTGTTCAAAGAACCGCTTTCGCCACATGCTAACGACTTCACGGCGGGTATTGAGTCGGGATGCAATCTCATCGTTTCGCAGTCCTTGGGCAGCCAGAATAATGATCTTGGCACGGACGACCTCAAAATACGGCAACGTGTACTTTGATGCACGCCGAGACAGTTCCTTGGCCTCTTCTGGCGACAGCAGAATCTGGTACGGGCTCTTTCTTGGCATGATGACAACCTCCCTGGTCGTCATTATGCCACAGAATCTCAGGTTGATCAACTTCATAATACGTTATGGTATTTATGAAATGGTGTACTTAGCCTTCGCCGCGGCGAGGGAGCGGGGCATGTTCGTGCCTGCCGCGTGAAGCTGCTCTTCGACCAGAAGTTGTCACCGAAGACGGTTCTTTGGCCAAGCAGAGCCCTATTATTCGGACTCAGGTCAAGGATCTCATCGTCAATCCAACTGTTCTACGAATGCGGCTTATCCAGTATCTTTGCTTCGATTTCCCCGATCAGAAACGAAACATTCGGTTGAGTGAAACTCATGTCGGGGGCAGGGACGCGATGATGCGCTATGTTTGGTGGTAGATGCTGGTGATGGGGATCAGTACTTGCCAATGAAGGATCGTTGGGATGGGGGAACGAGCCGTACCAGAAGAGCTTGTCCTTGTCGGGATACGAAACACTGCAGTAATCCCTTGGAGCCGGGAAATCAGGTGAATCTGGAGCGAGGAGGGAGCGGGAGACCTAGTATGCATAGCCCTCGATAACCCCCAGCTCAAGGTTTATGAACTCCTTCACGCAGAGAATGATAGCTCCCTTGAACACCAGAGCGCCCTCCAATCGGCCGAAGAGCGTGCCGGCGGGAACATAGACCAAGGTCGAATTGAGGATGATCGGATAGCGTTGCTTCAACTCATAAATGAATGCCTGATACTCGGCTGGCGAAGAGAGGGGATTATGCACTGGCGGATTCAAGGTTGGCTTTGATTTGAAGCGCCATTGGCTGGCGGGAGATCAGTTGTCGATACTTTTCATCCAGGCTAAGCCATGTCTTATATAAGGCCAGCCATTCGATGAACTCCAGCCGATAATCATCAAGGGCATCGAATTCTTCGAGATCACCACGCATCATTGCAGCGTAGAAATCACGGGACTTTACGCCAAACCTAAGCTCACAGCGGCTAATCTCGGCTTCCAATGTTCCCATATCTGACAGCAGATCTTTCAACGATGTCATCGGGCAACTCCTTCCATCCTTCGCGCTTGAGCGAGTACGGTAGCATGAACGGCTAGCACGTACTATAATGTTGGATATTATAACATATCACGACCATGAGGGCGGTGACTCCCCTGAAGGTTATGAACGTGACCCGCCAGACCTGCCTCGTGTCAAGGGGAAAACGGGCGACGACTCCGTGGGCCCGGGGAATCGGGCTGCTCCGCCGGGGCTCGTTACCGGAGGGCGATGGCCTGCTCATCGTGCCGTGCAAGGCGATCACCAGCCTGCTCATGCGCTTCTCCTTCGACGCGATCTTCCTCGACCGGCAGTGGCGGGTGGTCCACATTCTGCCGGACATGCCGCCTAATCGCCTTAGCAGCCCGGTGGTGCGCGCCGCCTACGCCGTCCTCGAAGTGCCAGCGGGAACGGCTGCCCGCACCCTAACTCAGGTTGGCGACCAACTGGAGGTGCTCGACTAGATGCTGGAGTCGATCAAGACAGCCATTCTCGACACCTTGTTTCCACCGAGTTGCATCGGCTGCGGTAAGAGCGGGGCGCTGATCTGCCCGAAGTGTGAAGGTTCCCTACCGAGACATCTCCAACCTTTCTGCTCTCTCTGCACCAAGCCTCTGCCACGGATTCATACTGTAAGCGGCCAGCCACGGCTCTGCGCTCGTTGCGTCCGATCTCCTCTGGCGATAGACGGGATACGCTCGGCCTTCATATATGACGGCGCCATTCGGGCGGGAATTCTCAGCCTCAAATACAAGGGCGTTAGGTCACTTGCTGAGCCTCTGGGAAAGCAGTTGGGCAGCTATCTTACCAACAATAGCCTGCCGGCGGATGTCATCGTGCCGGTTCCACTTCACCCGAGGAGAATGCGAGAGAGGGGCTACAATCAATCTGCCTTGCTGGCAAGGAGAGTCAGCGAGATGTCTGGCCTGACAATACTGGACAAAGCTCTGGCCAGGATCAAAGATACGCCCGCGCAGGTTCGCAGCGCCAGCGCCGAGGAAAGGCGACAGAATGTGCAGGGGGCCTTCCAAGCATTGGCGGAGGCGGTCAAGGGTGCTCGCATCCTCGTCGTCGACGATGTCTGTACGACGGGAAGCACGCTCGAGGCCTGTTCGTTGGCATTACGTGCGGCCGGGGCGAAGTCGGTATGGGGATTGACGCTGGCGCGGGAGGGGGATGGCGAGGGGCCAAGAGGGAAAGAGGGTAAGAGGGGGGATGAGAGGAAATTTCCGATT
>JAUSEJ010000953.1 GCA_030650265.1 Dehalococcoidia bacterium
AAGCTCGTAGTCGGTCAAAGATGCAAGGGGCCGGGAATGCGTTGGAGTGATGAGGGTCTTAGAGCGGTGCTCCATCTACGCACCCATGTCCTGAACAACCGATACGACACCGCAGTGGATTGCTTGCCAAAGGCAGCTTAGATGCCTACATCTATGTCATCCACCCTGGCGTCAGGATCACCTAGCGCATTATTGACAGATGAGATATTATATATGAATAGCTTTAGGAGGGAAGAAATGGCTGTTAACGACATTGAGCTGGCGATTATCAAGGCGATTGGTGCTAACAAAGAGGCCTTTGCTGAGGGTTTTGTGGTAGCGGCGCAATTGTCTATTCCCCCGGACTTTTCCGAACGCACCTGCGATGATCTGGTCAGCAGGGGCTACCTCGAGGCCGTTGGCGGCAGAAAGAAGTATCGTCTGGGCAAGGAAGCGGCGAGTGTGCTGAAGGGGAACTCGTAATGAAAGCGGAGAAGATCGATCGAGTTCATATTGCCGTCAAGGACCTGGACAAGGCAACGCAGTTCTTTTCGGAGATACTCGGCACGACCTTCAGCGAAACGGCGATTGAGGAGAAAAGCATATCGGCTAAAGTCAAGATGTCACCAATCGGCTTAGAACTGGTGGCGTCGACTGATCCGAGTTCAGCCTTCGCTAAATTCATCGAGAAACGGGGAGAAGGCATGTTCAGTCTCTGTTTCAAGGTGCCCAACATCGAAGAAGCAATTGCCGAGCTTGCCGCCCTCGGGATCAAGCCGGTGGCGCGAATCAACCCTGGCAATTTAAAAGAAGCTCAGTTTCATCCCAAAGACTGTTTTGGCGTCAGTCTCGTTCTTTGCGAGTATCAGGAAAGACATGGAGCAGAGGTCGCAGGCAGAGAGTAACTACCGGGAAATCGCCTGGGACAGTTGTTGCCGCGATGTTGTAGTATGTTGGAAGGCCAAGAGGAGTACGTATGAGCCAGAGGAAGCCGATCCTGAACTTAAAGAAGGACGCCGTCGGAGGCTACCTATTTGCTGGGAAGACCCACCAAGAGCATGTCGACATGATTCTCGACCAAGGTGTGCATGGTACTCCTTCTACCATCCGGAAGTTCACTCTCCACAGTCTCGGGTTGGATAATCCAGGGGAGAAAGCCGAAAACGTCGTTATGTTTGGCTGCTACCCCATCTATGGTGAATATCGAGGCATAGAAAGCTACGTCAAACTTCTGGATCGACTTGACGTGGACTTTACCCATCTTGAAAAGGAGTACTGCTGCGGCGCGTTCCTTTGCCACATGTTTACGGCCTCCGGGGAAAAGGAGAAGGCGGATGCGGAGGCAAGGAATTTTATCGGAATGAATCTTGCCGCGGCTCGAGAGTGCGGCGCCAAGAAGATGGCGTACGGCTGTGCTTCGTGCGCCTATATGGCCAAGCAGTATTTCCCTGATGAGAGTATCGAACAGGTTTACAGGTTTGACATATTATTAGATAGACTACGGCAGCAGAATCTGGAGATGAAACCAACCACAGTGGGGTATTTTCCAGGTTGTCATGTCCGCTTTAACGACCTGGCTCCAGGGGTCAAGCTTAATTGGTCGTCCCACCGGGAGGTGGCTGGCCTGATCAAGGGTCTGAATATCGTTGATTTACCAAGAGCGCTCTGCTGCATCCGTGGCCCCGAGCTTATCGTCGAGGCTGTGGTAAAACGAGGCCTGCACACCATCGTATCACCAGTTAACTGCTGCGTCCTGAGGCTCGAAGGTATCCTGAAGGAGGCAAAAGTAAAGGTAATATATCTGGAAGAGCTCTTTCTCCAAGCCCTGGATGAGGCCGAAGTTTCAATCTCTTGAGCCGCAGGAGAAATCCAGCCTGCATACGTCCTAACGAGCCAGAGATCGTCGTTGGGACACTCGACCTCCGCCAAGTACAGGACCTTGGGTGAGGGATATACTCAAAAAATATGAAAAGCAAATGTTGGAGGAGACGACATGATAGTTGACTACACGATGACCAAGGAACAGGAAGATCTGAAGAGCAGAGCCTATGATTTCGCCATGCAGTTCAAGCCGTATGTGGCGGAGTGGGACGCCCAGAACCGCTGTCCAATGGAAGAAGTTACGGCTGCGGCAAGGAAAGCCAACCTTCTGGGTATCACCATGCCGAAAGAATGGGGCGGCCAGGACTTGACCGTCATGGACTACGTCATTGCTCACGAAACGGTATCGAGGTATGCCTGGGCCACACTTAGTGAGGCCCTGTTCAGCACCAGCGGCCCCGGCCCGAGCGTTTGTTTGCGTTCAGAAAACCAGGCCGTCAAAGACAAGTTTCTTAGAGACATCGTTAGCGGCAAGAAGAGATGCGCCATCACGATGACCGAGCCCAAGTACGGCTCGAACGTCGACGACCTCGCGACGACGGCCGCGGAGAAATCTGACCATTTCGTCGTAAATGGCAGTAAGCGGTTCATCACGGGCGCTTGCGACAATGAGCTCTACTCGACATTCGTCCGTTTCAACAACATCCCCGGTTCCCGGGGCATCGGCGCCATCATGATCGAAGCAGGCACGCCAGGGGTAACAATACTGGCAGGCCCCGAGTTTATTGGCGCCAGAGGCATGAACCACGGCGAGCTTTATTTCGAAAATGCCATAGTTCCTAAAGAGAACTTGATGTTCCGAGAGGGAAGCTTTGGCAAGATCATGGAATGCTTCAACATGGAGCGTTTGCATAATGCAACCTTCTGTCTTGCCAATGCCGAGGCAGCCCTCGACGAGGCCCTGAAGTACACGCAGACGAGAAAGGCTTTTGGCAAGTACATCTGTGAGTTCCAGGCCGTCTATCAGGACCTCGCCGAGATGGCAACCATGATCGAAGCGGCCCGCGGTCTAACTTATTCTGCTGCCTGCATGGCTGTAGACGGAAAATATCCAGTATTGATGGCAACAGCCTATGCCAAGACATTTGCCAACGCGACTGTTCAGAAGGTAACTCAAATGGCGATGATTCTGCATGGTGGCGACGGCACGACCACGAACTTCCCCATCCAGCGGATCTGGCGTGATGCCATGGCCGGTGGTACGGTAGCGGGTGGCGCGCCAGCCGTTCTGCGAAACATGATTGCCGGCAAGCTACTGAACAGGAAACTTGACCAGCACTAGAATTATCTCTCTGCGAGCATTTCGCATAGGAACTGTCATGCTGAGTTGTGGCGAAGCATCCGCCTTGGGGCGATGCCTACTGGACGGACCCTTCGCTACACTCAGGGTGACATCAATTCGAACTATTCGACGTCAAAAGTTAAAAGACGGATGTTGGTTATTGACGTCATCATGACTATTTAGGGTCGGACGAGCAAAGGAGAGCCATGGCAAAGTTCAGACCGGATCGCCTGATAAAGGAATCTCTGGGAACCAAGAACCTCGACGAACGAATGGAGGCGATTCGGAGGGACGGGCTCTATGGCTCTCCCTCCAGCCATCGGACCTTCGCCCTCTGGGGCATGGGGTTGGACAAGCCAAAGGAAAAGGCCGATAACGTGATCGTGTTCGGCTGTTTTCCCCCATTTGCCAACCAGAAAGACATACAGACCTATTTTAAGCTTCTCGACAAGCTTGGCATCGAGTACACCTGGCTTGAGGAAGAGAACTGCTGCGGTAGTCCGGTGCTGGATCGGTCGCTCGATCCGCAAGGTGAGCGCCGAGAACTGGTGATGGAGACTGCCAAAGAGTCCGTCGCCAAGAACATCGCCGGGGCGCGTGAACGCGGTGCGAAGAGAATTGTTCATATGTGTGTCTGGTGTACCTACGTGGGCAAGATGCTCTTTCCCGACGATGAGATCGCGCAGGTGCATCTGCAAGATATCCTGCTGGACCGGCTTGCCACAGAGGATCTGAGGGTAGAGCCGACGACGCTGGGCTATTTCGAAGGCTGTCATGTCCAGGGCCACTTTTTGACCCCGGGGGTCAAAATCAATTACGCGCCTTTTCGGGAGTTAATGGGCACGGTCAAGGGCCTGGAGATCGTGGATTTACCTAAGCATCTCTGCTGCGTGACGGAGATGGATACTATCGTAGAGGAAGTGGAGAGGCTAAACCTGAAAACTGTCATATCTCCCTGCACTTCCTGCACCATCAGACTTCGACGTGCTTTGGCAGGGAAGGCAGAGGTAAAATCTCCTCAAGCCATCTTGTTGGAGGGACTTGGACAAGCCGAACAACTCGCCGCAGAATAGGGAAACCAGCAAAGGAAATCGACCATGAAAGCAGAGAAACTCGACCGCGTTCACGTTGCCGTCAAAGACATGGACAAGGCAATGGCGTTCTTCTCGAAGATACTGGGTACAACCTTTAGCGAACCTTTGGTGGATGACAAGGTTGGCATAAAAGTGGTCTTCTCGGCTATAGGACTGGAATTGGTCGAGTCGACATCACCTGATTCGGCCTTCGCCAGGTTCATCGAGAAACGAGGAGAGGGCTTGTTTAGCCTCACTTTTAAGGTTCCCGATATCGAGGGAGCCATCGCTGAGTATACCGGGCGCGGGATTAGGTTAGCGGCGCGCACGGGGTCGCCAAGGGCGAGGGAGGCGCAGTTTCATCCCAAGGACAGTTTTGGCGTCAGCATTGTGCTGACTGAATATAATGCCGTGCACGGTGCAGAAGTAGCAGGGCGTGAGGCGCCGAATAACCTGTGAGGCGGCACTAGTGTAGTGTCCTAGTAATCACTTGACATTGTTGCGCAGGTGCGGTATGCTTGGCGCATGAAGAAAGCCGAATCGCTACCAATGACCGAAGACCAACGCAGAACTCTGGAAGCTTGGGTCCGTGCCAAGACTACACCG
>JAUSEJ010000958.1 GCA_030650265.1 Dehalococcoidia bacterium
CAATGTACTGTGTAGGGCTTTCGAGACGCGGCGCCGACCCAAGATGCCGGGCAAGAACCATGTCCGGTTGGCCCGGTGCAGACTATCGCTCAAACTGGCAATATCCAGTTGCATCACGCCTACGGCAAATCGCGCGAAGACTCTCATCCTCAAGACGTCGCGAACCCGGCCATGCGCAATCCACCCGTCAACCGCCGCGCTCGCCTCGATCCATTCCGTTATTCTGAGCATAGCACCCGGGATCGCTGGTATAGCGGAGAAGCATTTGGCGAGTTCCAGTAAGGCGGACAGTTCGCGATAGCTTGGCTCATGTCCGGACGCTCGAAATAATTCTGCTACTGGAGGCGCTGATTCTCGCCATCTCTCCACCGCCTGGCCAAGAGTCGCCAGGGCCTCAGCCGCCTGAATGCGTAGTCGCGGGGAGTACTCCTGGCGATGCGATGCGGACCAGGTATGCCCATTGGGTTGTCCGCAAGCTTCCCCGGCTACTCGTAATTGGCGCGCTAGGTCGTTCCAGTGGCGAAGGTCTTCGGATTCGAGTCCCGCCACCTGGTCAGCGCCAAAGTCTACTACATCCGGCGCATTCCGAACGGCTGCCAGGCGCGACAGGCCCTGAAAAACAGAATGACCGATGCGTCGCTCTCGATGGAGCGCCCGTACGTAGCCGTTCAGTTCATTCCGCAATGCAGCGAGGCGATTCGCTTCCAGTTCCCAGTTCTGAGGATTGCTCGAAAGCCCGATCTCCAAAGCTACCCGTAACTGCTCGAGCACATCCTTCTTATTGCTTTTGTTCGAATGGACTTCAAGGCAAAAGGGCGCCAACCCGATTTGTTCCAGACGCCGTTGAACCACGGTCAAGGCGGCCATCTTCTCAGCGACAAAGAGAACGCTCTTCCCCTGCGCCAGCAAATGGGCGATGATGTTGGTAATTGTCTGGGACTTGCCTGTCCCCGGCGGACCGTGCAAGACGATGCTCCTGCCCTCACCGGCGGCGCAAATAGCCATCAACTGAGAGGAATCCGCGCTAATTGGACATATGATGTCTTTTGGATGATAAGCAGAATCCATTCCATCCGGGGCAGGATGGACACCCTCCGGTGTCCATTGCAGACTTCCAGCCATTAAGCTGGCGACCACCTTGCTGCGTTTCAATTCCCCGGTGCGAGCCTTGAGGTCATACCACATGACGAATTTGCTGAAGGAGAAAAGCCCCAGGCAGGCGTTCTCCACGACATCCCACCGCGATTTATGCATTACAGCCCGGCGGACGATGGTGAGTATGCTCTTCACATCCACGCCACGAGCATCGGCCGGCAACGGACTCAGCCCCTGAACGTCAATCCCGAAATCCTGTCGCAACATTTCCGTCAGGGTGACATTGAATTGCGTCTCGTCCTCGCCTTCGCGCACGACGTAACCGGCTTGTACAGACTTGCGCACGATCTGCATCGGAAGCAGCAGGATCGGCGCATAACGTGGCTTTTGGCTGGCGTCCGACTCGTACCAAACCAGCATGCCCAGAGCCAAGTAGAGGGTGTTGGCGCCATTTTCTTCTAAGCTGGTACGCGCGGCGCGATAGAGTTGGGTGAGTCGATTGCTGAGGTCCTTTTCTGCCAGATCTGCGCGTAGGCGATGCTGAGTGAACTCCTCTCGCAGTAAGAGCATTTGCGGGTCGTTGTAGGTGCGTCGTTGGTAGACTGTAGCATCGCGCGCTGTCCCCTCCCAATCTACTGGCCTGGGGTGGATTTGAAAACTGAGCCCGTCCGCAAGCGAATCTTCAATATCAGATAGTTCCGCAGTCAACAGCGGGATGCTGGACCCGGAAACACGGAAGTTCAACAGGGAGTTGCGCAGGCTCAAATCCAGCAAATTGCGCTCCCACTGATCAAGTCGCGTCCGCTCTCCCCGGCTCTGGCCGGCTTCGGTGTTGGTGACGAGCGGCGCGTCCAGATCTTCCGGGGCATCTATACGAGGCGGGGTGAGAGGCACGAGGTTCAAGGTGTCGTCGCCAGGCAACTGCCCCGGGGTGCGCAATGGTAGAGGCCGGATACGGCTGGCGCGCGCCCGCCGGATATCCACGAAAAAGTGAAACTGGTCTGGATTGCGTAGATGACCCTCTCCGAGGGCCACTGCTTCATCGAAAGAGCAGTGCTTCCCGGCGGTTAAAGCAGTCGCCTCGAGGACGCAGATTTCCTGTACACCA
>JAUSEJ010000960.1 GCA_030650265.1 Dehalococcoidia bacterium
TCGTTTTCACGTGTACACTCTCCTTGCTGCGGATAACAACCTGAATGCGAAAATGTGCCCATCAACCTGGCGCCTTAATGGCTACATGACATCTTCAACCACATATCATCAATCCATGAAGGCGCAATGACGGGGAGCGTGCGGCAGTAATAGCACTTGCACAGGAGAAAGTCAATTGGTCTCCGCTTTTCCTAGCCTCGCCAGACCGGCTTGGACGCAAGTCGGAGGCCATGACAAGGTACCACTCTCCGCATTGCATCGAGACATCATTGTTTGATGACGATCGGCAAGAATACTCTTGTAACAACCGATAGGGGTGAGTCGGACACGTCCTGGCCTGTATTGAAGCCGTCAGTCGCTATAACCTTGATCAGATACCGATTACCCGCGGTCAGGCCTGCAACATTCCACTGGTAACTGGTCGTGCCTAGATTCGCCGCGATCGTCTGCCAGTTATCGCCATTGTCGTTGCTGAAGAGAACGGCATAGGATAACGAGTTGTCATCGTCATCGCTGCCCGTCCACTGGATCGTCGTCTGGCCGTATAGTTGCTCGCCGCCGTTGGGTGAGAGAACCAACACAGTAGGGGAGTTTGTGCTAACGGATTTCTCCGCTTTCTGCACGCCGCTTTGCTTAATCACAATCTTGGCGGTCTCCGTTACGTACGGAATGGTGAACACAAACGGTGCTTGTGTAAGGGGAGAACCCTCCCGATCGAACGAGATGTCGAAACTTTGCTCGGATAAGACCGCATCAACGGCGTTTCGGTACTCAAAAGTATATGGCCCCGGTAACGGAGCTTCGAATTCACCTTCTGACAGCACATACCAGTTATCGAGGGACACCCCGCCGGTAACGGAAACCGTGCCGATGGCGAGGACCGAACGTGTGGCCGTGGGGGCAGGGACGGAGCCAGGCGCAGCGCCGGCCTTCGAATCGTTGAGTAGTTTGAGGTAGTCTGCCGAATCGATCCAGGTCTCGTGGCTGCCGGTCGAGCCCATGAAGCAGTAAATGTCGCGTCCAGATGTCACTTGGAGGGGAATGCGTTTCTCGACCCACAAACCCGCGTCTGCATAATTGCCGATATTGTCTTTCCGGCTGCTACTGTTGCAGTCGGCGTACTCCTCACACGGCAGGTCCAGCCCATATGCGTGTCCGGTCTCGTGTGCAGCGACCTGGCGGCTCTCAAGTGTGCCCAAAGCCTCTCCGATAACCACATAGGGCACGGAGGGAAACATGACCCCGGCGGCGTTGGTAAGCGAGATCGTCGTCCCCGCAAACCAGCCGCGGGGGACGGCGGCAATCCAGCGATCTTTGATAGGATTGGCAATAAGAGCGTCGATGCTAAGTACACCATTTCATAAGTACGGTCACGTATTATTCCTGCTAGGCGGCTAGGGCGGGCGACGCCCACTCGACCTTGATCTTGTTAAGCAGCGCCTGCAGGTCGTGTCGGGTGAATCTCCACTCAAAGGGCTTGGTCCTTCTGGGAAGGACTCGTAGTGACACTGAAAGTTTAGGAGGCGCTCTTCCAGTGCTTGGAGCGAACGGAAGTCGTTGGGTGTGAGGGCCTTAGGTTGAACGATGGAGAAGTAGATCTCGATTTGGTTCAACCAGCTAGCATGCACCGGCCCATGGACAAGAACCAGGTTGGGATAACGCTCTTGCAGGCGTGCAATGGAGCGTGGGCCGCGATGAGCGGATCCGTTATCGACGATCCAAAAGACTCGCCTCGCCTCGGTGTAGGGAACCTGGTTCATCACCTGGGATATGAGATGATCGAAGGGTGCTATGCCGCTCTTCTTCTCACATCGGCCAAAGAGCTTGGCCCGATGGACATCCAAGGCCGCAAGATAGGCCCAGGCCCCGCAGCGGGTGTATTCATGTTCAACCTTCATAGCCTCGCCAGGCTGGGCAGGATAGGTAGAATGGCGTCGACGGCGGGCCTGAACGCTGGTTTTCTCGTCGGCAGACAGCACAAACTCGTCGTCACTGAGAGCCTGGCCGTCCCACATTCTTTCATAGAGATCCAAGATGCG
>JAUSEJ010000965.1 GCA_030650265.1 Dehalococcoidia bacterium
TTAAACATCGTTTCAAAGTCGGGTTTATGCAAAGAGTGGCCTCTCCTCTAACCCTGGTCTTTTTCCCAAGATAACACCTCTAGTATTCTATTATCAAGCAAGACGGCGATTCCTAATAGCCATACGTCGAACGATCTTAGCCGTAGCGGGGCCATGCCATTCAATCAAACGCGCAAAATGCGCCTCCGACACTCTTCGACCAGTTGAATGGGATTTGCCAACATCAGTCGGGGCGAACGGCCGTTCGCCCCATCGGGTGATAGCGACAAAGTCGGGCCTATGTCATAGTGGAGGCGGTTACTTCGGTGCGGCGTATGCCTATTCCCAGACGACAGCGTCGGCGTCTGCAACCAGCTTCTGTTCGCGGGCGAGAACTCTGATGTTGAGAAGAGTCATATTTACCTCCGAAGTCACGAGTACCCACGGATCGCCCGTGGGGATTGCCGAAGGTGAATTTGCCCTTACAACCTTACAAGTCTGCTTGTTGAGATATATGCCATGGGCGGGTCGCTGCATGCTGTCCTCCTCTAAAGTCCAAAGTCTCTGCTACTCACATCGACTGAAGTATATTGGCTAAGCCTGGTTGTGTCAATATGGATCGAGACATATGGATCGAGACCAAGCTGCATCTTATTCAGTCTTTTCCTCGACCTTGTATATCCGCACCCGGGGTAGGTGATAGACCTCAACGGTTGGATAGATAGACAAACGTTCCGACATCGCCGGTAGCTCGACGGCTTTGACCAGTTTCAGTCGGTTGAAGATAGCTTCATAGGCGGCCAGGTCCTTAGGGTACTTTTCGGGTTCCAGATAGTATCTGATCCAAACGCCATCGCTGACGATCACGTAATCGAACTGTTGCTGTTTATACCATTCTACACTACGGTCCGCCACGGAGAGGACGTTCACCAGTTGATAAGACTTTGGTTCGAGAGGAATCCCGTAGAGTTCGACAGCAATCTTCGAACCGTGGGGAAGGTTGCTGTTGGCCCATTCGGCCGCTATGGTCTTGGGATGCTTTGCTGTCAGCAGATCGTTGAACTCGACGATGCCCAGTAGCGAAGGTGTAATGGCCAGTCCGACGAGACAAACCACGAGAAGGGCGGCAACCGGCCGGAAGAGCCGCCAACTCATAGCCAGTCTGCGTAGCGGCAAATCGATGAACACGGCGGCCAGTAGGGCCACGAAGGGCGTGAGAGGCACCAGATTCCTTTCGAAATGGACCACGAAGCGGCCCATCCACCAGATGTAAACAAGGGGAAAGGCGATGAGCAGGTAATGGGGGCCGCGCCTTCGCAGCACACAAATGATGGCGCCCGCAAGGCCGAAGACGAGGGCGACACTATCCCAACTGATCAGGACGGTCTGAAAATACCAAACAAGATTATTACTCCCCTCGTAGGTCTCGTGTCCCAGGCTATAGTGCGCGATTTCGGCTGCGAAGCCCTTGAGGAAGTTTGGCAGGTCAAGAAGCGCATAGGGCGTGCCAAGGAAGAACCCCACCGCAAAAAAGGCAATGGCAGCCACCAGGCCAAGGTTGACCGGCGAACGCTGGCGCCAGGCGACAAACAAATGGGCCGCCACCAGAGAGACAATGGCAAGGCCCCCGTTGTACTTTGTGGAGGCGGCCAAACCTGCGGTCAGCCCTGCTAAAACATAGTATTTGTTCTGTCCGGTACGAAGTACCTGAGCGCTTGCCAAAAAGGACAAGGTGGCAAGCAGGGTCATTGGCACGTCCGTGGTGATGTAGTGGGAGTTTATGGTGTGAAGTAGGGAAAAGGTAAAGAGCGTTGCCGAAATCAGCCCAACTCTCGCCGAAAAGAGAGAACGTCCGGCGTAGTAAACCGCAAGGACTGTCGCAGTGCCGGCGATCGCCGAGACCGTACGACCAACTCGCATGTAATCGAAGCCGGGAGTCGTAGGCAGTATGAGGTTCTCAGCTTGTTTCACAGGCGTGGCCAAGAAGACGAACATATCGGCGATAGCTTGTAGGTAAATGTACAGCGATGGGTAATTGAACCAGTGAGGGTTGAAGTCACCGGTGCGCATGATTGCTAGAGAGCGATCGACTACAGCTTGCTCGTCTGGATGAAAGAAGTAGGGCAACCCGAAGAGGTTACCCCAAGTCCTCAGGTAGAAGGCGACGGCAAGTAGTGTGACGACGGCGAGGAAATACCACAGGTGCGATCGGTCAGATATAAACCCGGCTAGCCGTCTGAATCTGGAATTGGCAGGCGGATCGACCGATTCTACTTTCCTGGCTACCGGAAAACGGCCGAGGTTAGGCGTCAAGCGACGAGCCTCATTGCGTCCGGTCCCTCCTATTGCATGACGGGTTAATCAGATCTGACAAGCCTGGCAAATCTGCGTCGGCCGATTTGAATGGTGGCGCCTTCAATCAAGGTGATTGGCTCATCTTGGAGACGGTTTCCATCCATTCGCACCGCCCCTTGAGCAATAAGCCTTCGAGCCTCACCACGACTGGCAGCCAGGCCCGCTTCTACAAGCAAATTAGCAGGGAAGACCGGTCGACTGAACCACTCCTGTTTCAAGGGCGCCGTCGGAATCTCAGCGGGAAGCTCTCGCCTTTGGAAAATACGGACAAACTCCGCGGCTGCTATGTCACTCGCCTCGGATCCATGGAACTCGTTCACTATTTCCTTCGCCAACCTTTGTTTGAGCACCATGGGGTTTACCGATAGGTTGGCGATCTGTTCGGCCATGGATTGCAGTTCGGCATCAGAAATGTCTGTAAGAAGCTCGAAGTAGCTAATAACAAGGCTATCGGGCAAGGACATCACCTTCCCGTACATCTCGGTCGGAGGGTCCTCGACGCCAATATAGTTGCCGAGGCTCTTGCTCATCTTCTGAACGCCATCCGTCCCGACAAGGATGGGCATCAAGAACACTTGTTGGGGTCGCTGTCCTTCAATGGCTTGCAGCTCTCGCCCGACGAGAATGTTGAATTTCTGGTCTGTGCCGCCAAACTCAACGTCGGCGCCGATCACAACGGAATCGTAGGCTTGCAACAAGGGATAAAGAAACTCCGTGACGGCTATTGGTCTCCCCGCAGCATATCGCTTGGCGAAATCCTCCCTCGCCAACATCTGCGCTACTGTAAATTTGCTCGTCAGCTTTATTACGTCCGCCAGACTGAACTTGCCAAACCACTCGCTCTGCCATACTACTTGTGTGCGCTCCCGGTCCACTATCTTGAAGAACTGGCGCATGTAAGACTCGGCGTTGGCCCTAACTTCGTCGGCAGAGAGCATCGATCGCGTGGCGGATTGCCCGCTCGGATCGCCAATCTGCGCCGTCCAGTCGCCCACGACAAGAATGACCTGATGACCCAATTCCTGAAATTGGCGCAGCTTTCGCAGACCGACGACGTGGCCCAGGTGGAGATCCGGTCTGGTCGGGTCAAATCCCTGCTTTAAGCGAAGAGGTTTCCCTATCTCGAGAAGCCTCACCAGCTCTCCTTCGGAAATGATTTCAGCTACGCCCCTATGCAGCAGGTGATTGAGTTCAGCTGAATGAGAATGATTCATCTTCTAAGTGCCGCCTTAGCAGTTTCTACGTCTCTGGCTATTTGGTCTTTGAGATCCTCGATCCCGGCAAATCGCTGCTCACCCCGCAGCCTCTCGACAAGCTCGATCCGGAGTTCCTGGCGGTAGATGTCGCCCTGGAACCCGATTAAAAACACTTCTACAGTTCTTTCCTTGCCGCTGAACGTGGGTCGGATGCCGATATTGGTGACGGAATCGTAGCAGAGATCTTTTAGACAGGCCCGGGTAGCGTACACGCCGTCTGCCGGCAAAGCGCGTTCGCGCTCATACGCTAGATTCGCTGTTGGAAAGCCAATCGCTCTACCGCGCTGGTCTCCTTCAACCACCTCTCCAAACAGATTAACAGGTCGACCCAACTGTCTCGCCGCTTTGGCCACGTCGCCATCAGCCAGGGCGTTTCGGATGGAGGTGCTGCTGACAATCTCGGTGTTCTGGACAAGAGGAGGAACAACCGTAACCTGAAAGCCTTGCTCTTTGCCCATCGCCACGAGGGCACCAACATCTCCTGCGCGACCTCTGCCCAGGGCGAAGTCAGCGCCGACCAGCAACTCGCGCATCTTCAGATGCTCTCGCAATAGACCGATGAACTCGCGGGCATTCAAACGAGACAACTCTGGCGTAAAGGTCATGGGGACAACCATGTCCACGCCCAGAGATTTGATAGTCGCGATGCGCTCAGATAAACTACAAATGTATCTTGGCTCGAACTGCTCGGACAGCACGGCACGCGGATGAGGATGCAGAGTGACAACCACGCTCAAGAATCCCAGTTCTCTGGCCCGACCGATGACCTTGTTCATTAGAAACTGGTGGCCAAGATGAACGCCGTCAAATACGCCGATCGTTAGGACGGTCGGGCGCTCTGGTGTGAACTTGGCTAGTTCTTCGCTTGCCTGCATTCCGCTCGTCTCAGTCCCCACGCGAGAATACCTTGTATGGTCGCCATAGGTTAGCTTCTTTGTCCAGGCGTAGCACGGCGATTAGCTGTCCGCCAAAGCCATATGCGGCGCATAGGTCAGGCAACTTATCCGCTGTCGTATCGACTCTCTGATCGACGCTGTGGAGTTCTGCCTGACAAGTGCCTACTGGTATGGGGCGGCCAAACAATAACTCGCGCTCGCGCTCCGGTCCCACTATCATTGCTGGCCAATTTCGCAAAGCTTGATCTTCGGGATAGATTATACTCCGCCAGTAACCAAATTCAAAGGACAGAGTCAAATCACCAAGTGTCACAGCATCGTCGAGAGAAAACGCGCCACTTCTCGTCCTGACAAGTCGATGGAGATGCCCTCCCACGCCAAGTGCCTGGCCGATATCTCGCGCCAGGGAACGAATATAGGTGCCTTTGCTACACTCGACCTCAATAACCGCCACTGGAGCCTCGAAGCAGAGCAACTTAATGCTGAATATCTCGACTGGCCTGGGGCCGATATTTACCTCGGTCCCTGCCCGTGCCAGTTCGTACAGCTTTCTGCCGCCAATTTTTATCGCGCTGTATTTGGGTGGGACCTGCTGGATCTTTCCGAGAAATCCGGCCATGGTCTGCTCAAACTGCGATTGCGTGATTCCGCTCGCATCAGCCTCGGCAGTAATTCGTCCTTCAGTATCGTCAGTATCGGTAGTGACTCCTAAGGCGACCATGGCGCAATAGGCTTTACCGCCGCCAATCAGGTACTCCACAACCCTCGTAGCCCGCCCCAAGCAAACGGGCAGTACGCCCATGGCCAGAGGATCGAGCGTGCCACCGTGACCAACCCGCTTTTCGCCAGTAATGCGCCTGATGGCTGCAACCACATCGAATGAAGTCATCCCGGCTGGCTTGTGAATGTTGAGAATACCGTTTACGCCCATTAACTGTCAACTCTCAGCAATCAGCTTCCAGCCCCTTCCAACACCCACCTCGCCCCGACGAAGCGACAGATCATAGCTAACTAGCAAGCGCATCTTCGACGCTGGTAAGAAAAGTCTGTTGGGCGATTTGTAACCCGGCGCGCAGACCGCAGCCGCCGGCGCGCAGGTGCCCACCGCCGCCAAAGCCCTGGCAGATCTGCCCTGCATTGAGGCGACCTGTGGTCCGGATGCTCACCCTCACCATGCCGTCTTCTGTCTCTTTGAAAACGATCGCGGCCTCAACGTCCCTCACACTCGCCAGGAGGCCAACGATGGACTCGCTATCCTCGAGATTCGCTCCAGCCTCGGCAAGCATCGACCTCGTCACCGAAGTCCAAACAATTCGACCGCGTACTTGAACCTGGGAGGCGGCAAGTCCCAATAGCTTGACTGCGGTAAGTGGCTTGGAGTTGAAAACCGCGTCTGCGATGGTCGGGAGCGAGACCCCGTACTCCATCATGTCGGCAGCCATACGCACAGTCGCCGTCGTCGTATTCGAAGTGCGAAAGCCAATGGTGTCAGTGATCAGACCTGTGAGTAAGCAGGAAGCAATTTCCTTGTCAATGTCCACGCCAAGAGATTTGATTATAGGCGGCAGCAGTTCACAGGTTGCGGCTGCCTCGGGGGCTACGAAATTTACTGAGCCAAAGTTGGTATTCGTCGGATGATGATCGATGTTGATGATAGGAACGGCGGAAAACAATGCCTTGTTGTAGAGTGATCCTACTCGATCGACGTCGCTTAGATCCAATACGAAGATAAGATTGACGCCAGTAAGATCGGCTTTCGCGCCGTGCACCTCCTCCCAGGCGGGAAGAAAGCGAAGATAGGCCGGAAACTCGTCGGCGAGGGCAACAGTTACCCTCTTCTGGGCCTTTCGCAAGGCAGCCCCCAGGGCCATACAGGCGCCAACGGCATCCCCATCTGGCGAAACGTGTGAAGTGACCAGAATATGATTGGCTCTGAAGACAAGATCGCCGATCTCGCTTGAGGGTACTATTGCTCTTTCTCCTCTTCCGGAGTGACCTCTTTGAGAAGTTGCATAATGCGGGCGCCACGCTCCATTGAGTCGTCAACGCGGAACGCTAACTGAGGTACATAGCGAAGGCTCAGTCGTTCGCTAAGCTCGCGACGAATGTAGCCCGTTGCCGCGTCGAGTCCCTTTGTCGTTTCTTGCCTCTCGTCGTCCGCACCGAACAGGCTCACAAATATCCGCGCGTGCTTCAGATCCGGTGATGTCTCCACTTCGATCACCGAAACCAACCCTTGCACGCGCGGATCCTTGATGTGGTGCAGAAGTATATCACCGACCTCTCGTCGGATCAGGTCACTCACTCGCTCAGTTCGACGCGACATTTCTGGATAGGCCAGCCCGGGGTCTAGCTAGCTTTCTCCTTCCTGTAGAACTGGACGATATCTCCGACCTCGAAGTCGGCAAATCCATCGACGCCTATCCCGCATTCATAGCCAGTTGCGACCTCCCTGGCATCGTCTTTGAACCGTTTGAGGCTACTGAGGGAGCCGGAGAATAGTTGCTCTCCCCTACGCATGACACGAATGACGGCCCCCCGGCTGGCTTTGCCTTCGAGAACGAAAGAGCCGGCCACGGCGGTATGCCTGCCAATCTTGAACACCTGACGAACTTCACAGGTGCCATCGAGTACGTCAACATACTTTGTCTCTAACATGCCGGTGAGCGCCAGTTGCACGTCTTCGATGATGTTGTAGATTACCTCATACTGACGAACGTCGACGTGTTCAGTTTCGGCTAATCTCTTCGCACCCGTCTCAGGCTTCGTGTTAAAACCGACAATTATAGCTTTTGAGGCCAGGGCCAGCATGACGTCCGACTCGGTAACGCTGCCAGTACCGGAGTGAACAAATCTAACCTTGACATCTTCAGTCGACAGCTTCTCTACCGAATTCTTGATAGGCTCCAAGGATCCTTGAACATCGGTCTTGAGGATAAGATTGAGTTCCTTTACGTTGCCTTCCTTGATCTCCCGGAATACGTCCTCGAGAGTCACCGCACGGTGGAGAATCCCGGCCGCCGCGTCTCTCGTACGGAGCCTCTCTGTCACCCGCGCTTTGGCGGTCTTCTCATCGATGACAACTTCTACGGTGTCGCCGGCTTGGGGGACGGCGCTAAGGCCAAGAACCTCTACCGGCATAGATGGGTCTGCTTTTTTCACCCTTTTGCCAAGGTCGTTGAACATCGCCTTGATTCGCCCATAGGTTTCGCCCGCGACGACGAACTCGCCGAGTTTCATAGTTCCAGTCTGAACCAGAATCGTGGCCAGGGGACCTTTGGTCTTGTCCAACTCGGCCTCGACCACCACCCCGATAGCCGCTCGATCGGGGTTAGCTTTCAACTCGGCCACCTCCGCGACAATCAGAAGGTTCTCAAGAAGATCTTCTATACCTTCCCTTCGCCTCGCCGACACCGGAACGCAAATAGTGTTGCCGCCCCAGTCCTCGGGGACAAGACCGGCCTCGGCCAGTTCCTGCTTGACCCGATCAGGATTGGCATTAGGTTTGTCAATTTTATTAATTGCGACAATGATCTGTACTCCAGCCGCCTTGGCATGGTCAATAGCTTCCCTCGTCTGCGGCATTACACCGTCATCGGCGGCTACAACGAGGACAGCGATGTCGGTTATCTGTGCCCCACGTGCCCTCATCGCCGTGAAGGCTTCGTGGCCGGGGGTATCAAGGAAGGTAATCTTCTGCCCGTGAATCTCAACTTGATAGGCGCCAATGTGCTGGGTTATTCCACCGGCCTCTTCCCCGGTAACGTTGGTCTCGCGAATCGCATCGAGCAGACTGGTCTTTCCGTGGTCGACGTGTCCCATAATTGTGACTATCGGCGGACGTGGTATTAGAGCAGCGACATCTTCTTCGATGAAGCGCTTGAGAGCCCCAAGGTCTCTGGGCAGAGCAGCCTCCGCTTCGGGGACAGCCATCTCACTTGGCTCATAGCCGAGGTCCGTGGAGACGATGGCCGCCGTATCATAATCGACAAGTTGGTTGATACTGGCCATAACGCCATTCTTCATCAGGTCCTTGATTACTTCAACAGGGCTGATTCTTAGAATGTCCGCTAGATCTTTGACTGATAGGCTGCGAGGAATCTCAACTGCCTGTGGTGCAGCCTCGACGACTGCCTTTGGCACAACTGTCTGGGGTGCCGACCTTGTCCCGTTGTTTCTCGTCGGCGATCTGCGTCTCTGTCCTGAGGCTTGACCAGGTCTATATCCCGCTGTCCTTGGGCGATTGCCCACTCTCGTACCCATAATATCCCCTCCTTGTGCTACCACCGGGTGACCTGATCAGACAGCGGCGAGCGGTTAGGATTAGTAGCTTACATCACTAGTCGCCTCGAAGATTCCACATTACTCACATGGTTTCTCGTTCTCAATGCTGTCTGAAAGAGTACTAACGAACTCCACCAGCTTCTCCCGGTCATCGGGCAAAATGGTGGTCTGAAGGGCATGCTCTATGCTTCTCCGCTTCAGAGCTCCCTCAAAGCATTCTCTTGTTCGGCAGATGTAGGCTCCCCGTCCCGGTTTCTTGCCGGTCAAGTCTACTTCAATCCTGCCGTCGATTCCCCGCACTACCCGTACCAGGTCTCGCTTTGCGGTCGTTTCACGACAGACGATACAGGTGCGCTGCGGAATATGCTTGCGCCTCATCGGTCTTTGCTTGCGCGACTTCGGCTGCTCCGGCATATCTACTGCGCCTCAATCCTACCTGCGAGTGTGTTTAAGGTAGTCATACTCGCCTTCCGCGCCTTCTTCGCCTTCTTCTTCCACTTCCTCGACGTAGACGCGCTGTCGTTTGGCCTTTTTGGGCTTACCAGCATCGTCGTCTGTCTCAACTTTCTTTCCCTTGCCAACTCTTCTACCGCGAGCATCCACCCGTTCGACCGAAGGAGCAACAGTTAGAATCTCCTCGGCAAAGCGAATCTGCGGCTTCTCAACCACTTTGGGTGGCTCAGCAATGGGGATTACCAGAGGAATCTCCCGAGGAATGACCCGCACCGGTGCGATTCTAGCCACAGACAGTGGCGTAGACACCTCGATGATCTCATTAACGGTCACCGTCGGAACCTCGGCTTCTAGTACGGCCTCAGATGGGAGTTCCAATTCCGGCGCAACGGCCGATACTATCGCCTCAAGAGATTCGATTGGCTCGCCTTCAGCCACAGAGCCTTCTCCCACAGATCCTTCCAAAGGAGGACCCATGGTATCTTGCGTTAGCTCGATAACTTCGAGCGGTCCCAACAGATCCTCCAAAGTTGGCATGGCAGCTAGACGTGCCGCCCGCTCCGTCTTTTCGGCTCGGGAAACCGACAGGGCCTTAATATCAATACGCCATCCCGTAAGCTTGGCCGCTAGTCGAGCGTTTTGCCCTTCCTTGCCAATTGCCAGTGACAACTGGCGGTCGGGAACCACGACGTTAGCGGTTTTGTCATCCTCTGCCAGGTCGACGCTAAGAACTTGGGCCGGGCTAAGGGCATTACCCACGAAGATTGCCGAATCGGGATGCCACTGAACGACATCTACTTTCTCGCCGTTTAGCTCATTGACAATGTTTTGGATGCGAATTCCGCGTAGTCCGACGCAGGATCCAACGGGATCAACCCCCTCCTGGCGGGCAGCGACGGCCACCTTACTGCGCGAGCCTGCTTCACGGGCGATTGATTTCAGCTCAACAAGACCGTTGTAGATCTCGGGCACTTCCAATTCAAAAAGGCGCCGCAGGAGATTGCGGTGAGTACGGGAAACCATCACCTGAGGCCCCTTATTGGATCGATGTACTTCCAGCAGGAATACTTTGATCCTTTGTCCCAAGCGGTAGTGCTCCGTAGGCACTTGCTCCGGATTTGGCAAGATAGCCTCGACTTTCCCCAGATCGATCACTATCTGCTTGGGCTCAATCCGCTGGATTACACCACTAATTATGTCGCCTTCTTTGTCGATGAACTCTTCATAAACCGCTTCGCGCTCCGCTTCGCGCAACCTCTGAAGCACAACTTGCTTCGCCGTTTGCGCCGCGATCCGGCCGAAATCCTGCGGGCCAGGGGTCTCGACTTCCACCGTCTCACCGATTTGGGCGCTCGAACTGATCTTCCTCGCCTCGTCTAGAGTTATCTCAAGCCGCTGATCTTCGACAATCTCGACTACCGTTTTCTGGGCAAATATCTTGGCCTCACCGCTATTAGGCAGTAGCTTCACCGTGATGTTCTGTGTACCGCCGAAATTCCTCTTATAGGCCGAAACGAGAGCCGCCTCCAGAGCATCCAGTATGATCTCCTTCGGCAGGTTCTTCTCTGCACAAAGCTGCGTGATAGCAATTAGGAGTTCATTTTTCATCGTCGCGCCAGGACCTCCTGCTGCCCGATCTGTCGCCAGTCGACTTAGATGACTCACAACCATCGAGCAACCATATTCAGTTTTTGCTGCAATAAAAAAGTGGGAAAAATCCCACTTTTGCCAGAACCTTTCCTTATCACGCGTAGTATATCATACTCCCGGCAAAGTATGCAAGTGACAACACAAGGTTGACGTGCCGACAAATCGTATGCTAGAATGACCTAGAGACGGCAATCGGGGTACAAAGTTGGTCAACAAAACTGGTCGTAGGACCCACCGGGCGGAGGCGCTCTTGCCTCTCGCCCCAATCGTTGTGGCTGCTGCCGTCTTCATGGCTTTGCTCAACGCCAGCCAGGCCTCTTTCAGTCTATTCTACTCTCCGATCGCCTCGCCAACGGCCACCTCTACCAACACGGCGACTGGGACGTCCACCAGCACTCCCACGCCGACTGCCACTAACATCGCCACGGCGACCAGTACGCCAACGGCCACCAGCACAGCTACGCCCGCGCCCACTTTCGCCAACAAGATCTACCTGCCAGTAACAGCGCGCGGTTATGACGGTGGCTGGTAGTCGAGAGGGA
>JAUSEJ010000973.1 GCA_030650265.1 Dehalococcoidia bacterium
GATCGCTCCGGCCGAAAGAAGAATCATGGCGACAATAACACGCTCGACGACCAGAGAATGAGAATGGGAAGAAGTCAGAATGTTGGCACCCATGGCTTGTTTACGGCAGGCTGACTAGACGACAATGGCCTAGTGGGAAGATGAATCGATCACGGCTGCACCCTTCTCCAGTGCTTTTCTTGGCGGCCGTGCAAGATAAATAAGAACGACGGCGACCCCTAGAAGGACGCTGAAAACAACGAAGGCGAGCTGGTAGCTGCCAAATCTGTCGTAGGCCCAGCCAGCGGCAAATGGCCCGCCGGCGCTAAAGATGAGGGAAAAAGGAAGGGCAATACTGCGAATGGCGCCGAGGGACAGGCGGCCGAAGTAATTGGCCCAGAGAACCTCCTGTACAGGCGTCATGCCGCCAGTCGTAAGTCCGGCAAAGGCGGCGGCGAAGTAGATCAACCAAAGGGGCGACGTTCGCGTGAGAATGGCGAAAACAGCGTAGGCCAGTGCACACAGGGAAAACGTGACAATACCACAGTAGCGGACGTGGAACCTGTCGACGATGACACCCCAGCATAGCTTGGCAATTGATGAGAATATCGCCTGCAAGCTGATGGCCGTAGCCGCAGCCGTCTCGCTCATACCTATGTCGGTCAGAAGAGAGAAGAAATGGAGCGACATCGCACTCCCACCGACTGCGGCAAGGCCGAAGGCCATGATAGTCAGCCACAGTGCAGGAGTGCGCAGAGCCTCCCGACGGGTCCAATTCACATCGCTTGACAGGCTCTTACCAACGCGACGCTTCGCCGCCCCGGCTTGCAATTCGGTTGACGGCGAATCGCCATCCGGTAATAAGCCAATGTCCTCCGGTCGCCTTTTCATGAAGATGGCGACTGGCGGGATTATTACTACCCAGACGGCGATACCGACGACTACCCAGGCCGTTCGCCAATCGTAGGCCGTTATCAGCCATGCGACAAAAGGGACAAGGAACACGCCCCCGAGGGAGGCTCCCAAAAAGCCTATGGAAACTGCCAGGCCTCGCCTGCGAATGAACCAGTTGGCTATGGCTACGTTGACGGGTAGGGAACCGGCGCAGGCGACGCCGATGGTTATCGCCAGGGCGCGAATGAGATAGAAGTCCCAGATACCGCGTGTAAGGCTCAGAGCAATATAGCCTGCTCCTGCGAGGATAGCGCCGAAGATCATGAGTCCCCGTGCACCCCGTCTGTCGATTAGAGGACCCACGCCGAAAGAGACGAACCCGCTGACAATTGTGCTAAAGGACTGGACGCCAGAGAACACCGCCCTCGTCCAATGCAGTTCCTCTGTCATGGGTTTCATAAACGCCGAAAACGCGAAGCTTTCGATTCCTCTTAGCATAAACATGCTGCAGAAGCCCGTAGCGGCGATCACCCAGCCGTAGAAGAACCTCCCCCGGGCCAGTGCGGCAACTCTCCCAACCATCGTCTACACCCCCTATTCTGCGATCAATATGCCCGGAACAGATCAGTCGCGATGGATTTGGTTGACAATGTCGTGAGCTGCACTGCCACAACGCAGGTATGGTAGCAGATAACGACCACCAGATCAATCAACGACAAAGGTACGTAAGAGTTCAGATTTAGGGTGGCGAGTTTTGAATCCCTGGACTTACTGACAAATAAGCGTTAGAATGTAGGTATGAATATTGATCTCATTACGGCCAGTCGCGAGACCCTTGCTGCTCAAGTTAGCGAACTTCAGACGAAGAACGCTCAGTTGGAGACGACGATCGGTCAGTTTGAGGCTAAGGTAGCTCAGTTGGAAACGACGATCGATCAGTTGGAGGGAACGATCGCTGAGTGGCAGGCGACGGTCACTCAGTCTGAGATGACGGGTGTCCAGTTGAGGGCGGTCACTTCGGAATTGCAGAAGCGGGTTGACGGATTGGAGAAGCGGGTGATCCTTCGGCGGAAGGATGGTGGCCCTGGCATGCCCGGTAACAAACCAACTTCTACCACGACGCCCCCAGTCAAAAAGGACCGGAAGAAGCGACCGCAAGGCTTTGGTCGGAAACGCATGAAGCCGACTGAGCATGTGGACCATGCTGTCGATACCTGTCCGAATTGTGACACCCACCTCCGCGGCGGCTGGGTGCAGCGGACCCGTGAGGTTCTTGAAATTCCAGTCCTGCCCGTCCGGGTGATCGAGCACCGATTCTTTGCCCGAGAGTGTCCTAAGTGTGGCAAGAGATGTGTACCCAAGGCAGACTTGGACGGTGTAGTTGGGCAGGAACGCGTGGGGGTCAATTTGACGAGCCTGATAGTTACGCTACGGGAAGAGGGGCGCCTGCCCTTTGAGCAGATCCAGTGGTATCTTAAGACGCTCCACCAGTTGCACTTGAGTGTTGGGGAATTAGTAGCGTTAGTACAGCGGACGGCGACCAGGGCCAAACCGGCCATGGAGCGAATCCGGGACCAAATCCGTGCCAGCCCCGTGGTGAATGCGGATGAAACCGGCTGGCGGCAGGACGGGGAGAACGGTTACGTGTGGACCTTCAGCACTCCCAAGTTGCGGTTATTCCACCGCGGAGGACGGAACAAGGAGGTTGT
>JAUSEJ010000980.1 GCA_030650265.1 Dehalococcoidia bacterium
AAGGGTGAAAGGAGTGTTTTCCACCACTCCCTCTGCCGTTCGGCGGTGACACCATAAGGCACCTTCCCCGGCGATTCCACCTGGCGTGGCCAGGGACAGGCGGCAAAACAGACGGCGCAGTTAGTAGAAATCGTTTGGCGATAGGCGTGGCACTTAGTCGCATCGTTGAACCACACGCGCTTGCCAGGATTGTTCCATGGTCCCTTCGGCTCCCATGAAGGCTCTTCGTCAAAGCTGATCGCTTTCGCCGGGCAAGCTTCGGCGCAGATACGGCAACTCCGACAGAAGTCCTGAAGGCCGCAGTTGATGGGCTTATCCCAAGCCATGGGAAGGTCGGTGATCACGCTATTGAGGCGTACCGCCGGACCGAATTCCGGTGTAATCAGTTTGGTGAGTCGGCCAAGCTCCCCAAGGCCAGCGCATACGGCGAATGGCACCTGTAGCAGGACGTCTGCCCGGTCAGGGATGGCCACATAGCCAAGAGAGCGGATGAACTGGGATAATGAAGCGATGAGAAGGGTTGCCCTCGATGCAGCCTGCAATGATGCGGCTTCCCCAATGGCGCTGGGAGCACGCTCTAAGCCTGTGCGGGATATCTCTACGGCGCAGGATATAACCCAGCGGCAACGAGCGGGAATGACGTATGTTTCGTCGGTTTCCCCCGGCGTGTCGCAGTCTTCGATAACAACCGCTTTCTTGTTGCAGTGAGTCAAAACCCACTGTTCGCGGAGTGAAGTTACGCCAACCAGGGATGCGCCAAAGAAGCGGGCGGCAGATTTCACGATCATCGCCGCCTCTTCAGGAGAGGCCGAAAACTGCTCAACCCCCAGCGACAGAGGCTTGACTAATGATTGTCCGGCCACCTGATTCCATGAGATGATTCCTTGATTCGTGGAGCTAGCCTGCGACAGGGTCTGGGCTGCCGATGCGAGGGCTCTGTCCACCAGAGAAAAGCCGGGTCTCGCTGCTGCAGCCCACCCCTGGATGTGTTCTTTTCGCAGTACTTTCAGCCTGTCATTTTCAGTCTGACCGGCATAGCGCCGGAACCCTGTGGCGGCGTTGTTCGCCGGATTGAAACGGGGGGTGCGGTCGAGGTCGAACTCCGTGGTGGGCAGGTCTACTCGAAGGACATTATTATCGACCGATTTCCCAGAGGTTGTTGGACTACTCATACTACGCCCTTTCACTTTCTCCACCAGTTATGGGCATCACCGAGGCATGCGCTGTTTTTCCGAATCGCCTAAGGAACTTTGTCACTTGAGCTTTGAATTCCACTTCCGTGGCACAGGAGGCTTGCGCCTTCACTTCCTCAATCAAAGGCCATGACCTTTCCGACTTGATGGAGTTGCGCTTTGCCGCTTCTAAGTCTCCCCTCAACGTCCTCTAAGAACTGAATAGTGCGGCGATCATAGTATCTCTCGCCACAGGTTCGGCACACAAGAGGGTGAATAGGGACATAGACGATATCGCTTCCGGCTTTCAGTTCCTCGCTTACTTCCGTAGCTTCGATGTCCTCGCCTTGGCAAACCACGCATTTCATACCCGGTTCCTCATTTCCTCCCTTGCGTGACTCTAACAAAGAACCCTGCCTGTGTCCAAGCATCGGCGTATGGTCTCTGGCATGGTCACAAGCCGAATATCCCTTCACGCTGCCATTTGTGCCGCAGAAACCGAATACTTTGCGAACGGTATATTATATTCTACCACAGATCTTGTAGCTGCCTGAGCAGTCCGTAGCGCCGCAGGGTCTCCGGAAGAGGCTTGCCTGTTTTCCGGTCCCACCCCATCAGATTGTAGTAGTTGTCCATCATCCCGTCCCATTCGGGTGCGATGTTCTTTCCCTGGGCCGGGCCGTCTGTTGGCACAGAACCGTAGCGTTGGGACGGAGCCTCTACTTCCGGGGTTATGCCGTGTCGCACATTGAAGGACCGGAGGAGATTCACGATTCTCCGGCCTACCTCGTAGGCTTCTTTGACGTCGATATCCCAGCCAGTGGCCTTGCTCAAGGCATCGGTCATGAGGCTCAGCTCAGTCGCCCCGCAGAACCGGCATACACCCGTGCAGTCCTCAAAAACCATCCGGCCTTTGGCTTTGGCGACGAGCGTGGATATCTCCTGACCTGAGAAGGGGTTCGCCTCAGTCGCTCCTATTTCCCGGGGATTGGTCAGGGCGCCGTTTTCGATTGTGCCGGTGTTCGATACGCTGGTATCAAACATCTCGTACCACCTCGCTCTGTGGTCGTGGCCCCTGGGTGAGTTGCCCTTCTGAGTATAGATGGCAAAACTAGCGGCCTCTCCGCCAATCCATTTCGATGCCCTCATTACTCCTTCTGCAAGGAGGTTGCCAAATCCTTCTCTTCTGGCGATTTTGCCAAGCATGGCTCTGGCCGCTTCAACGTTGCCCCATGTCATTTTCAGGCCGTCGGTCTGCTCCTCGGTGAAGAGGCCCTTTTCGAAGCACTCCATCACCCAACTGATGACCCAGCCAGCCTCGTTGTTCTCGAGGCCGAGGCGGTCGGTGTCGTTGGCGAGAACAAGAGCGCCGGCTGGATCAGTATTGCCGATGACGGCACCCCAGGCGGCCCACTGCTCGTACTCCGGTTCCTCACCGACGTAGCCGGCATACGGACCCTTGGCAATGGTTATCATGTGGAGATGATGCATCTGGCAGGCCCAGCAGGGATGAAGCTTGATCTTGTTCTCCGTCCGGTAGTTGCGAGCCATAAAGGGCTCTGAGTCGGGGAACGAATTGGTGGTGTAGTTCTTTACGGGAAGCCAGCCACCCCTTGCCGCGCCGTTGTAACCCATTCCCGTGCCCCAGTCCCACCTATTGCGAGCGGCCGGATCCGATTTAAGGGCTTCGATTATGGCATTGGCGGCGGTGGTTAGGGCGGTGTCATCGTGCACCTTAACGCGGCCCTTGCCTCTAACAATCGCAATTGCCTTCAGCTTCTTGGATCCCATTACGGCGCCCGAGCCGTTATGGCCGGCCACGTGGCCCTTGTCGCCAGCTACCGCGCCGAATTTGACGAGATTTTCGCCCGCCGGCCCCACGCTGAAGACACTTATTTCCCGTTCTCGTTTGCCCAGTTCCTCGGCAATGGCGTCCTGCGTTTCCCATGTATCTTTGCCGGCCAGATGAGTGGCGTCCCTGATCTCCGCTTTGCCGTCGGCAATCAGAAGGTATACCAGCTTATCGGCAGCGCCCAGAAAGACGATTGAATCATAGCCGTTCAGTCGCATGAAGGCGCCCAGAAAGCCGTTGGCCTGGGTGGATGTGGCGCCGTTGGTTAGAGGTCCCTTGGCGACGATGGAAATCGTGCCCGATCCCATGATCTTAGTGCCGCCCAGGGGGCCCGAACTGACGATGAACCTGTTCCCAGGGTCTGACCACTCCACGCCCGGAGGCACTTCCTCGTAGAGAATCTTGGCGCCGAGGCCGGTGCCGCCAATGAACAGGCGCATGGTGGCCGCATCGATGGTCTCGGTTGAGATGCTTCCGGTGCTCAAGTCAACACGAAGTACTCTACCCTCTAATCCAGTCTTGCCGGACTCTTTCATTGTCTGACCTCCTCTTGGTTCTTTATCTGACGCGGTGTGGCTTGTAGCTGTTCGATTTCAAGGCGTCGATGAGATCTCGTTCGTTTCTGATCGTATCTTCAAAGTTGGTCGCGCAGGCGCCGACCTCACGCAGGGCGTGGGCATCGCTGCCGCCCACCCCATTGAGGGCAAGCCGCCGACAGAGAGCGGCCGCGCTTTCATTGTGCAGGGCCGATTCGGTGCCATTGAGCACGTCGATGGCGTCGAAGAGGGCCCCGTACTCGCTATCTTTGAGATGGCTGCCATAGCTCCGGAGCGGGTGAGCGAGAATCATCACTCCTCCCGCTGCATCGACAGCCTGGCGGAGTCTTCTGGCATCCCACATGTCGTGGGCGTCGTCTTCCAGCCCGAAGACCAGAACGTGCCCGACGCTAGTGCTCACTTCCATACCGCCAAGCACCATGAATTGATGCCTGGCGACAAGCGCGGCAATCTGGTCTTTGGGCCAGACCTTGTTGTGCTCTGTCAGGCAGACGCCATCGAGTCCCAACTGTTTCAATCGCTCAATCAGATCGTCAGGCCATAAAGAACTGCACTGCGACCGCGGTAGCGTGTGAGCATGGAGATCAATGATCATGCTGAAAGCATTCTAGTCTACACGCTTTCTTGCGTCAAGTTGAACTTAACCTCCAGCGAAGGCCGGGAGGAACACGAGGGTGTCCCCGTCCCTGACGACCTGCTCCAAGACCACTTTACCGCCGAGCAAGACATCGTTGTGGACAATCTCCACGTGGTCAAAGAGTTGGCCGGCCTGGAGATCGACGATCGCCACGCCCACGGCAGGATACTTCTTGGACAGGTTGGTGAGGAAATCGATCATTCCTGTCTCGTTGTCGATTTCCTCCTCGAGAATCAAGCGAGATGATCCCCGCTGGCCAAAAGACCGGGTCAGCCAGGGGATAATCTCAATTCTGATCCTGCCGCGTACCGGTTCTACCATAGGTCCGCCAATTGCCGGTCAAGCCCGTAACGGCGCAAGGTTTCGGGGAGCGGTTTTCCCGTCTGCCGGTCCCAACCCATTAACTGGTAGTAGTTGTCCAGCATGCCGTTCCATTCGGGCGCGATGCTTTTCCCCTTGGTCGGACCGTCTTCTGGTACCGAGCCGTAGCGCTCGGACGGGGCCTCCACCTCGGGGGTTATCCCGTGCCTCACGTTGAAACACCGGAGAAGGTTAACTATTCTCCTGCCCACTTCCATGCCCTCATTGGCGTCCATGTCCCAGCCGGTTGCCGCGTTCACGGCGTCCACCAAAAGGCTCATGTCAGTTCTGGTGCAGAATCGGCAGGCGCCAAGGCAGTCCTCGAACACCATCCTGCCCTTGGTCTTGGCCATAAGGGTCGATACGTCCTGACCGGAGAATGGGTTGCCCTGCTCAATACCAAATTCCTCCGGCTTTACAGGGAGACCCGACTCGATGGTGCCTGTGTTCGAGACCGCCGTATCAAACATTTCCAACCACCTGCTCCGGTGATCGTGTCCTCGGGGACTGTTGCCTTTTTCCGTGTAGATCGCTAGTTTAGCTGCTTCTCCCCCGATCGACTTGGAGGCTCGCATCACGCCTTCAGCCAGGAGATTGCCGAAGCCCTGCCTGCGGGCGATCTTGTGGAGCATGGCCCTGGTCGCATCCACGTTGCCCCAGGTCATCTTCAGACCATCGGTCATCTCCTCGGTGAAAATGCCCTTTTCGAAGCATTCCATGACCCAACTGATGACCCAGCCAGCTTCGTTGTTCTCCAACCCGAGCCGGTCGGTTTCGTTGGCTAGCACCAGCGCCCCATCCGGGTTGCTGTTGCCAATAACCGGGCCCCAGGCCGCCCACTGCTCATATTCCGGTTCCTCGCCCACGTAACCGGCATAAGGCCCATCGGGAATGGTCATCATATGGATATGAGTCGACTGGCAGGCCCAACAGGGTTGGGGCTTGATCTTGTAACGGGCCCGGTAGTTCACGGCCATAAACGGTTCGTGTTCGGTGAACAAGTTCGTGGTGTAGTTCTTCACCGGAAGCGTGCCACCTGCCACTGCCCCGCTAAAAATCATGCCTGTGCCGTATTCGAAGAACCGCCGCGTCGCCGGGTCCCCTTTAATGACTTCGATGATGCTTTCAGTGGTGCTCTTGAGGCTAACCGGGTTATCAACGGGAATGCTACTTTTGCTTCTAACGGCGACGATAGCCTTCAGCTTCTTCGATCCCATTACGGCGCCGGTGCCGTTGTGGCCAGCCACGTGCCCTTTGTCCCCGGCGATGGCGGCGAATCTGGCCATGCTTTCGCCCGCCGGACCGATACTGAAGACGCTCACTTGTTTCTCGCTCTTTCCCAGTTCGGCGGCGATGGCAGCCTGCGTCTCCCACGTATCATTGCCTGCAAGATGCGAGGCGTCGCGCAGGGAAACCTTGCCATTTTGCAGGCACAGGTAAACCGGCTTGTCGGACGCGCCCTGAAAGACGAGGGCATCGTAGCCGTTAGATCGCATATAGGCGCCGAGAAAACCGTTGGCTTGACTGGAAGTGGCGCCGTTAGTCATCGGACCCTTGGTGACGACCGAGATCGTGCCCGAGCCCATGATCCTGGTGCCGCCGAGGGGGCCCGAAGCGACGATCAGCCGGTTTTCGGGATCCGACCACTTCACTTCTGGCGGAACCTCGTCGTAGAGTATCTTCGCACCCAGCCCGGAGCCGCCGACGAATTTGCGCATGGTGTCCGCGTCGACGGTCTCATCGGTGGTCTTTCCCGTGGAAAGATCTACGCGAAGAATTCTGCCTTGAAAGTTGTCCTTTTCACTCGCCGTCATCCACTGGCCTCCTCTATTATGGTGTTACAATTTGTGTCGCGATCAAATGATGAGGTGCTGCGTCCGCTAATTATAGCACAAGCAGTAAGTCAATCGTGATACTTTCTGAGAATCTCAGATATCGCAATCAGCCTGCACCGCCATAAGGGCGAATCCTGCGCGGAAGTCCAACATGCCCCTCGGAGTACCTCGAAGGTGGGAAGTCGCAGGATCCCCGTAGTCCTGTTCCCTCTCTCGTCCTTCCGCAGAAGTCAGCCATCCTTCCGCCGAAGGACCACCA